>NZ_JBEXUS010000140.1:0-19103 GCF_040614455.1 Nocardia sp. NPDC005978 | reverse complement strand
GCGCGGCCGACGGGACGCGTTCCGGCGGGCGCGGCAGACGCGGGCGCGGGACGGCCGGTGACGGCGCGGCGCGTACCGACCGCGGAGCCGGTCACAGCGCCGGGACCGCTGCCGGCGACGGCGCCGGGACGAAGAACGCACGGGGCCAACGCGGTTCAGCGGGCGACAGCACGGCGCGCAACGGTACGGATCAGTCCGGCCGCGAAGCCGCACAGGCCGCGGCCGCCGACGCCGCGCTGCCGTGGGACACGACCTCGATCCATCAGGCGCTGCTGTCCGGCATGCTCTCCCACATCGGCGTGCGCGAGGCCGAGAGCCGAGAGTTCCTGGGCGCGCGCAACGCCAAGTTCATGATCTTCCCTGGCTCGTCGCTGGCCAAGAAGGCCCCGCGCTGGGTCATGGCCGCCGAGTTGGTCGAGACCTCACGCCTGTGGGGCCGCACCGCCGCGCGCATCGAACCCGAATGGGCCGAACGCCTGGCCGGCGATCTGGTGAAACGCACCTACTCCGAACCGCATTGGTCGTCCAAGCGCGGCGCGGCCCTGGCGTACGAGCGGGTCACGCTGTACGGCATTCCCCTGGTGACCCAGCGCCGGGTGGACTTCGGACGCATCGATCCCGAACTCGCCCGCGAGCTGTTCATCCGGCACGCCCTGGTGCAGGGCGAGTGGCAGACCCGGCACGAGTTCTTCGAGCGCAATCGCGAATTGCTGGAGGACGTGGCCGATCTCGAACATCGCGCCCGCCGCCGCGACATCCTGGTCGACGATCAGGTGCTGTTCGACTTCTACGACGGGCGCGTCCCCGCGGACGTGGTGTCGGTCCGGCACTTCGACGCCTGGTGGAAGCAGGCCAAGCGCGCCGATCCCGCGCTGCTGGACTTCACCGCCTCCACCGTGGTGAACGAGGACGCGGCGCTGCTGGATCCGACCGCGTTCCCGGACAGCTGGCGGCAGGGCGAGCTGATCCTGCCGCTGACCTACCAATTCGAGCCCGGGAACGCCGATGACGGTGTGACCGTGCACATTCCCATCGCGCAGCTGGCGCACGTCCGCGCGGTCGGCTTCGACTGGCTGGTCCCCGGCATGCGCGAGGAACTGGCCACCGCGCTGATCAAGACGCTGCCCAAACAGCTGCGCCGCACGGTCGTGCCCGCCCCCGATTACGCGAAAGCCGCACTGGCCCAGCTGACCCCGCGCGCGGAACCGTTGCGCACCGGGATGGCCCGCGAGCTGTCCCGGCTCGGCGCGATCACCGTCACGCCCGCCCAGCTCGATCCCGGCGGACTGCCCGATCATCTGCGCATGACCTTCGCCGCGACCGACGCCGCGGGCACGCTGGTCGACCGCGACAAGGATCTGGCCGCGCTCAAATCCCGGCTCGCGAACCAGGTCTCGAAGTCGGTCGCCCGCGCCACCGCGGCCGCCGAGCGCGCGCCGGCGGCGGTGTGGACCTCCGAATCGCTCGGCACCCTGGAGCCGACGGTGCGCCGTCAGGTCGGCGGGCAGACCATCACCGGTTATCCCGCACTGGTTCCCGAGGGCGAGGGCGTGGCGGTGCGCGTGCTGAGCTCACCGGGCGAACAGGCCGCCGCCATGCGAACCGGCACCCGCACGCTGCTGCTCAACGCGCTGCCCACCTCCGCGCGCTCGGTCACCGCGGCGCTGCCGCCCACCGATCGCCTTGCGCTGAGCCAGAATCCGTACGGCTCGCTGGACGGCCTCATCGAGGACTGCCGGGCGTGCGCGGCCGACGAGTTGATCGCACAGGCCGGTGGGCCGGTACGCAGCCCGGATCAGTTCAAGGCGCTCGTCGAGCGGGTGCGGCCGAATTTCACCACGGCCGTTGCCCGGACCGTGCGCCTGGTCGTGCCGGTGCTGGCCGAGGCGCACCGCGTCCGCGCCGCGCTCGCGGACAATCGCGACCGCGACGCGGGCGAAGACGTGCGCCATCAGCTCGACGATCTGGTATTCCCCGGCTTCGTTTCCGAGTGGGGCAGTACGCGATTGCGGGAGCTGCCGCGCTACCTCGAGGGTGCGCGCCTGCGGCTCGAGGCGCTGCCCGCCGCGGCCAATCGCGATCGGCAGGGCATGGCCGAACTCGACCGCGTGCACGCCGCCTACGACCGGCTGCTGGAGCTGCTGCCCGAGGGGCGGCGCGGTGGACGCGACATCACCGAGATCTGGTGGATGATCGAGGAATTGCGGGTGAGCCTGTTCGCCCAGCAACTCGGCACGCCGTACGCGGTGTCGGTCAAGCGCATCGAGAAGGCGATAGAGGCCGCACGAAAGCCCCCGGCCAAGCGCTGATTTCGGGCTCGGGCGGGGGCTTTTCGTAACGATGGCCGAACGGGCTCCGGTGCGGAGCCCGTTTCGGCCGGGCTGTCAGTCCGCGGCCGCGCCCACCGCGTGTTCGGCGCGGTGCTTGCGGAGTTCGGCGATCTCGTGCTCGAAATCCTCGGCGGAACTGAAGGATCGGTACACCGAGGCGAACCGCAGGTACGCGACCTCGTCGAGATCGCGCAGCGGTCCGAGAATGGCGAGACCGACCTCGTGGCTGGGCACCTCTGGGGAGCCCTTGGCGCGCACCGCGTCCTCGACCTGCTGCGCGAGCAGGTTGAGGGCATCGTCATCGACCTCACGGCCCTGACAGGCGCGGCGCACACCGCGTATGACCTTCTCGCGGCTGAACGACTCACTCACACCGCTGCGCTTGACGACCGACAGGATCGCGGTCTCCACGGTGCTGAACCGGCGCCCACACTCCGGGCAGGCACGTCGCCTCCTGATGGCGCTGCCTTCTTCGGCCTCACGTGAATCGACAACCCTGGAATCGGGGTGGCGACAGTACGGGCAATGCATCCGTGATCCTTCGTCGGGGCCTGGGCTCCTCAGCAACCCCGAGGATACCCGGACGAGCGCCATCGGCGTGCGTCCGCCCGGGCGCCGCGCGTGGATCAGGCCGTCAGCCGCCATTCGGCTGTCATGTCACCGATCAGATCCGGCAGCCTGCGCAGCAGTCGCCCGGCGGCCAGTTTATCCGAGAAGGGTTCGGCCAGAATGGGTCTCGCGACGGCCTGATTCACCGACAGCTCGAGGTAGCGGGGCAGCAGATCATTGGTGATGTAGTTCCACCGCGTGTCGCGATCGGCCCAGTTGAACGCGGGCAGCGGGGTGCGCAGTGACATGGTCCCGGCGGTGATCGTGGTGGGCGCGAACACACCGGGGGCGCGCACGCCGGGCACCGCGGCCTTGCCGGCAACCGTGCTGACATAGGTCAGCACCCGGCCCATGGCGCCGCGACCGGAGGAGGTGGCGTCCCACTGGTCGGCGATGATCTGGTTCTGCTCGCGGTCGGTCATGCGCAGCGCCGCGTCGGCGAGCCCGGCCGGCGTGCCGCCGTCGATGCCGCGCCACGCCAGGACCGCGTTCTCGTCCAGGACGCCCGCGCGGTACATCTCCTCGATGGCGGCCTGTCCTTCGGCGGCGTACGCCTCGTGCATGGGGACCTGGTCGATGAAGATGTGCTTCTGCATGATCATCAGCCGGGTCTGGTACCAGGACAGGTCGGCGGCGGTGAGCCGTTCGCCCTCGGTGGCCAGCAGCCGGATGTCCGAGGGCAGCAGGTCCAGCAGTTCGGCGGGAGTGCCGCGCAGCAGGTCGGCGACGGTGTTGCCGACCTGGTGCAGGCCGGGGACGCTCACGATGGCCGACACGTCGCCCATGTCGAAGAAGCCCGAGGCGAAGGAGCCGCCGGCCAGCCCGGCCAGGCCCAGCCAGTAGAAGTCCGGATGTGCGTTGTTCAGGCGCAGGTAGTTCACGTAGACCTGGATGAAGGTGTGTGAGTTCGTGGCCACACCGCGGTCCGGGTCCCAGGCGGCGAGGTCGATGCTCGCGTTACGCGCGGCCACCGCGAGCCAGTACTGGTGCAGCAGGGTGGCGTAGCGCTGCGGCGCGATGTTCGCGGCGCGCGCCTGGTCGACGGCGACGCGCAGTTCGTCGGGGTCCAGCGGCAGCGCGGGGTGCAGACCGCCGCCGCCGGCGCCATCACCGTTGACCGATGGCAGGTCCAGGTACGCGGCGTAGGCGGGTTCGGCGTGGACGGCGGGCGCCGTGACGAGTCCGGCCAGCAGGCAGGTGAGCAGAACCGTCAGACGGAGCAGACCGCGTGTCCGGCGTGTCCGGCCAGGCGCCCTCCCTGACGAAAACGGGTGGTGGCCCGTGCCTGTGGTGCCGTGCGCCATTGCGCCCCCTTGTGCGGTAAGTGCGATTCGTGTGACCGCACGCCGGTCCACCTGGCCCGGCGCGTATGTATCCGCTGTCACATTCTTGGGGCACCGTAGCAACGCGTTTCAGTTTTCAATCTATATTTCCGGCCACTACCGCGACGGCCGCAAAACGCCGTGCGAGCGGGCTATCGGCGGGCGATCCCCGGCCGGTGACGCTTCCCCCACGCCATCGGAACGCGCTCGGACCGCCCACCGGCTATCTGGCGGGGCCGGGCGCGGGCACGATCTCCACGACCGGGACGGTTTCGGCGCCGAATTCGCCCGCACGCAGCTGGGCCAAGCCCACCAGGCCAGCGACAGCAACCGCGGTGAGCAGGGCGGACACCGCGAGTGCCGCGAAGCCGATCTGCGCGCGCTGCACACGATTCAGCGGATGCGCGCTGCGGGCGCGCCGGGCGATCAGGTGGGCCCGGGTCGCGCGCGGGCGCGCGAGCGCGTGCGCGGGCACACGTGGCGCGCGCCGTTCGAAGGCGAGCACGCGTGCGGTGCCCGCGACCCGGTCGGGGACGCCGTCGGCCCGTAACTCCCAGGGGAGGCTGTCGAAGCCGAGATCGCCGCCGAGAGTGTCGAATTCGCTGATCAGAGTGCCCATTGAACGAACCTCCTGGGGTGCGGGCCGGCTGGCCCTGGACGATTGACTCGCTCATGTGTTCGAAGAACTGATGTTCGAATTTCTACCACGCCCCGCCGACAAAGTCGCGCATTTGCGCGACATGCGTCGAACAGATGTTTGATCAGTCGGCGCTCGCGGTCTACAGTCGAGGCACAAGATCCCCGGAGCCGTGGCAGCAGTTGCCGCGGGTGCGAATTCCGGTGAGACACAGCGGTGAACGGAGGACTGCGGCGGTGAGCGAACAGGGCGGTGTGGAGAGTGAGAGCGGCCCGGCGGATCACGCCGGCGACCGCGGCACTGAAACATCCGGCGCGGCGGCGGATCTCACCGTGCGCCAGCGCAAGGTGCTGGAGGTCATCCGCACCTCGGTGAGCGACCGCGGCTATCCGCCCAGCATCCGGGAGATCGGCGACGCCGTCGGCCTCACCTCCACCTCCTCGGTGGCGCACCAGCTGCGCGCCCTCGAGCGCAAGGGCTTCCTGCGCCGCGATCCGAACCGGCCCCGCGCGGTCGACGTCCGCGGTCTGGATGAAACCGCGGTGCGCGCGACTTCCGGTGTGGCGCAACTACGTTCGGTGACGGCCGAGCCCGAGTCGGGCGACCATCCGGCGCCCACCTACGTGCCGGTGCTGGGCCGGATCGCCGCCGGTGGCCCGATCCTGGCCGAGCAGGCGGTGGAGGACGTGTTCCCGCTGCCGCGCGAATTGGTCGGCGAGGGTTCGCTGTTCCTGCTGAAGGTCGTCGGCCAGTCGATGATCGACGCCGCCATCTGCGACGGCGACTGGGTCGTGGTCCGCCAGCAGAACGTCGCCGACAACGGTGACATCGTGGCCGCCATGATCGACGGTGAAGCCACCGTGAAGACGTTCAAGCGCACCGGTTCCCAGGTGCTGCTGATGCCGCACAACCCGCTGTTCGAGCCGATCCCGGGCAACGACGCCCAGATTCTCGGCAAAGTCGTCACGGTCATCCGCAAGATCTGACCGTGCACGGACTGCCGTGACCCGGCTCCCGCCCCGCAGACCGGGCGCCGGGTCACGACAGTCGTGACAGCTCGTCAGGTGACCACACCCGTCCACACCGCACGCGAACCCGAGTCACCTACCCGGTAGGTATGCACCGTCGCCGCCGTCCCGGCCGCGATCGCGACGACCGCCACCAGCGCCAGGGCCGCACGCCCCACCGGCCGATTCCGCCCCGCGCGCACATGCACCAGGGCAACCAGCGCGGCGGCCACCACCAGCGGCACGATGTAAAAGAGCGTGTCGTCGCCCAGGTTCGCGTGCTCTTCGATGGCCGGACTCCCACCGCCGAGCCGCTCCCGCAGCCATTCCCCCGCCGTCGTGGTCAGCGGCGTCAGCACGACCACCACGACCGCGAGCACCGCGGTCAGCCAGACGAACCGCCGGCGCGCGGCGGGCCACAGGGCGCAGAGCACCAGCAGCGCCGCGGTGAGCGGCACCAGGACCACGAGCCCGTGGACCAGCAGGACATGGGCGGGAAGCCCGCGAAATGTGGACATGTCGACGCCCTCGATTCAGCACAGCGGCCACCTGGTACCAAGAACAACGTAGGCGGGCGGGCGCCGGTTCGACAGCAAAAAAGGGAGAACGCGGCCCGCGCGTTCTCCCTTTTCGGCTGTGTGGTGCCGCTCAGTGCGAGTCCGGCTGCGGCCCTTGGTTTTCCGGAGCGGGGACCTGATCGCGGGTGATGCGCCGGGTCACCGCGTCGGGACGCTCGATCCGGGTCGTGGCCTGGTCGGCGTCCTCGCGTTCGGAGACCGCGGACAGCAGCACGGTCGCCTCCGGGTCGCCCGTCGTGGCGCGAGTCGGGGGCGCGGTCATCGCCGGGCCGGTCATGGCGGGCACGGGACGAGCGGCGGCGGGCGGGGTCGCGCCGGCCGGCGGCTCGATCAGTGTCGAGCCGACCAGGGACTGGTCGTCGGCGGCACGGACCGGCGGGGCGGGCGGCTGATTGAGGGAGGAACCGGCCAGCGGCTGATCACGCGGGTCGCCCGGCAGGTCCTGACCCGCACCGGCCGTATCCCGGCTCACGCCGGTGAGCCGCGGTGGTTGAGCCGGATTCAGGCCGACGAGCGGCTGATCGTGATTGGCGCCCAGCAGCTCGGGGTCGTGCACGGCGCCGGCTGGCTGATCGGGCCGGGCCGGGTGCGGCGCGGAATCGGGCGTCCGGCTCTGGGCGGGAGACACCGGGGGCTGAGTTGGGTCGGCGGGCGTGGTCAGGGTCACCGGCGGCAGTTGCACCGAAGCGCCGGGGACCAGCGGGTCGGCCGAGAGCGCGGCGAGCGTGTACGGCGCGGGGCCCGCGGGCGAACCGGCCGCGGCGGGCGCGGCGGCCGGCGGATTCGCCAGCGCGGCGGCGTCGCGGGCGAAGCCGAGTACCTCGTATTGGGCGCCGATGGTCATGGCCGCGCCGTTCTTGGTGTGCGCGATGAAGCCCTGATTCGGGCCCATGACGCGGCGCAGCGATTCCAGCCAGCGATGATCTAGAACACGACAATCCGCCCACGGGAAGTACTCGAGTCCGGTGCGCAGATAGAAGCGCTCGCCGATTCCCGCCTGCCGCAACAGGTCCAGCAACCAGGCATCGATCCGATTGGGCTGGGCGTTGCGGTAGATGCGCGTCAGCGGCGGCACGACCCCGCCGGAGAACTGACCGAAGGAGTTCAGCAACTCCCCCGAAAACTCATCGACCCTGACGAAACCGACAACGTCGAGACCATGCAGTTGCTCCGGAAGTTGCGCCGCTAACCTGCGCTCGTCATGCAGTTTGAACTTCCTATTGATGTTCTCTGTGCGCATTTGTCTCCGGTTCCCAAGAACAACTCCCCGGAACCCTAACATGAACCCAACCGTTTCAAACCGAGTCGGTCAACCGGCCGGTAACCGCCCGAAATGGCTGCCCGCAATAATTCCGCTACTTATAGAAGCGCTGTTGGCGAGTGCGGTTCGGGTCACCTTCGACTAGGAGTTATAGGCGTTTGCGCTGATCTCGTCCCGCGTCCGCGGACCGGGATTCCCGGCGGCCCGGCAGTTGCTGTGCACGGCGACCGTGAGCCTGCTATCCGCGGACTCGGGCGACCGCGTTCAATAGGCGACGGTGAATCGCTCACCGATGAAGGCGTCGTCGCGCAGCGCGTCGAGGATGGCCTCGGCGTAGTCGCCCACGCTGATCCGGCTCTCGCCTTCGGCATCGGTGAGCGGGGTATCACGGGCCTCGGCCCGGTACGCCCCGGTCGCCGCGCCCGGTACGAGATGGACCGGCGGCGGGCTCACGTAGGACCATCGGACCGCGCTGCCGCCCGCCCGCAGGATCTCGAGCGCCTCGCCCTGATCGCGGGCCGTCTCCAGATACTCGGCGGGGAAGTTCGGCGAGTCCACGAAGCGCTGTCCGGGCGCGTATTCGAGACTGCCGCCGCCACCGAGGAACACCAGGCGGTCGACCCCGGCCGCCGGCAGTGCGTCGAGCAGCGCCAGCGCGCCGCGCGGCACCAGCCGGTCCGCGCCCTTGACCGCGACGACGACCGCGTCGTGCCCCGCGACAGCCGCGGCCACCGAGTCCGCGTCGGTCACGTCCACGGTGCCGCTGTCCAGTGGCGTGACCTCGAGGCCGCGGGCCAGCGCCGCCCGTGACACGGCTCCGCCGAGATTGCCGGTGGCCCCGATGACGGCGATCCGCACCGGCGGATACACCGACTCCAGAAAATCGGCGATGAGCGGCACTATCTCGGGCAGCTTCTCCTCGAGCGCGAAATGCCCGGTGTCGAAGATATGGACCGCGGCGTCCGGAAGGTCGCGGGTGTAGGCGTGCGCACCCGGTTCGAGGAAGAAGGCGTCGTTGCGACCCCACAGCACGAGCGCCGGCGGCCGATGCGCGCGAAACCACTGCTGCCAGACGGGATAGAGCGCGAGGTTCGAGTGGTAGTCCAGCGCCAGCCGCACCTGGGCGTCCTTGCGGCCGGGCAGGTCCAGGAAGTGCTGATCCAGGGTCCAGCCGTCGGGTGCGACGAGTTCGGCGTCGGTGGTCCCGCCCTCGTACTGCCCACGGGTGACCGGCAATTCGAAGAGCCCGCGGACATTATCCTCGGCACCGGGCACCCCGGGCATGTTCGCGATCGTGGCGCGCGCCAGGTCGGACAGTCCCTCGTCGTAGGCGTTGGCGTTCTGCACGATGAGCCCGGCGATCCGGCCGGGGCGGCGGGCGGCGAGCCGCATGCCGACCGGGCCGCCGAAATCGAAGGCGTACAACACGAATCGATCGAGCCCGATTCGATCGAGCAGTCCTTCGACGATGTCGGTCAGCCGTTCGAAGGTGTACTCGAACCCGTCCGGCGTCTCGGTGTGCCCGAAGCCGGGGTAGTCGGGGGCAATGATCCGATAGCGGTCGCCGAGGGCGTCCATGAGCCGGCGGAACTGGTGCGAAGCCGAGGGAAAGCCGTGCAGCAGAAGTAATGCCGGTGCGTTGTCCGCCCCGGATTCCCGATAGAAGATCCGTACCCCGTCGACCTCGGCGAAACGGTGCCGAATGGAAGGAACGTGCGCTGCCGCCATATCGAAACAGACCTCTCTGAATGCTCTTTCCCAGCCGGTTTATCATCGGTGGTCCACCGGGGGTGATCAACGGCGAATCGATCAAGAGTCGTCAACCACCGGGCAATGATCGTGAAGGCGTTTGGTGGAGCGGTACGAGATCGAGGTATTCCTGACACTGGCCGAGGAATTGCACTTCGGTCGCACGGCCGAACGGTTGCGGGTGTCCACGGCGCATGTCAGCAAGACGATCAAGGGGCTCGAGCGCCGCGCGGGGACCGCGTTGTTCGAACGCACCAGTCGCAGAGTGGAACTCACGCCGGTCGGCAGCGCCCTGCGCGAGGAGCTGGGGCCCGCGTTCGAGCGGATCCAGCGGAGCCTGCGAAATGCCAAGCGGGCCGGACTCGAGATCCGGGGCACCCTGCGCATCGGCTACTTCGGATCGGCGGCGAGCCGCTATCTGCTGGGCGTCGCCGAGCGGTTCGAGGCCCGCTACCCCGAGTGCACGGTGCGGATCACCGAGATGCAGCTCAGCGACGGCGCCGCGCGGCTGCGCAGCGGCGAGGTCGACGCGATGGTCTGCTGTTATCCGATGCTGGAACCCGATATGACCATCGGGCCGCCGCTGTACGAGGAGGCGAAGATGCTCGCCGTTCCCGTGGGCCATCCCTTCGCGACCCGGTCGTCCGTCACCCTGGAAGACCTCGCCGAGGTCACCATGATCGCGAATCCCCCGGCCCTGCCCGTGGAGTTCGACGAGTTCCACCACCCCCGGTTCACCCCGTCCGGCCGCCCGATTCCGCACGGCCCGGCCGCCGCCACCTTCCAGGAGATCCTCGCGCTGGTAGGCGCGGGCCGGGGGACATATCTCACGACCGAGCAGGCGCCCCTCTATTACCTCCGCCCGGACGTCGCGTTCGTCCCGGTCACGGACGCCCCTCCCCTGCGGTTCGGCCTCGGCTGGCTGAATTCGGCGCTCACCCCGCGCGTCCGGGCGTTCGTCGAAACAGCTGTCGCGCACGAGGACTGAGGACTTCGGCGTCCGACCGGCGGCTCGGTGCCGGGCAAGAAGGATTCGCTCCGCCGGAACGCCGGGCGCGCGCGGCTTTCGTCGGCGGGACTCGGCCGGGGTTCCGCACAGCGGGTGTCTCTGCGCCGTAGATGTATCTTCTCTGGGGAATGGCTCACGAGAGAGGTCGATCCCTTGGCAGCACTCCGGCACCCGGACGACCCGGGCGCGACCTTCCGCAGGTACCTGAGTTCGGTTGTGCTGCATGCCCAAGCGAGCGCCAAGGCCGTGGACCTCGGCGCGACGGACCTCTACGCGCTCAACATCCTGGATCTGGCCGGGCCGATGACGCCCGGCGAGCTCGGCGCCCGCACGGGCCTGACCACCGGCCCCACCACGCGCCTGATCGACCGCCTGGAAGCGGCGGGCCATGTCCGCCGGACCGCCGATCCGGGCGATCGCCGCAAGGTCATCGTCGAGCCGATCGACAAGCCGGCCGACCTGGACGCGGTGCTGGCGCCCGCCCGGAGTCGCCTCGCCGACATCGTGGCCGGCTACACCGCGGAGCAGCGGGCGGTACTGTTCGACTACTTCGACCGCGCCGCCGAGGCTTTCCAGGAGTCGGTCGCGGACCTGCCGAAACGGCATCGCTGACGCGCGTGCCGATGCTGTGAGCCCGAGCCGCGCGCCTGTCGGCGGTCATCGCGGCGATCAGCGGCCCGGCGCGGCGAGGCGGCTCGCCCGCTCCCGGGCTTCGCACCGCTCGACTACTTGGCCGGAACCGGCAGCCCCGGCAGTCCCGCCGCAGGTGCTCCCGCGCCCCCGGTGGAACCGATGTCCTTGTAGCCGAACACCTTCCACTCGCCGTTCACCTTCATGAGGTCGACGTATTCGGTGACCGAGCCGGTGGTCGGCTCGGCCTGACCGGGCGCGCTGCCGGTCAGGCGAACCACGGCCACGATGCGCAGCAGGGTGTCGTTCTGGCTGATCACGGCCGATTCCGTGACCGTGCCGGTCATACCCGCCCCGGCCTCGGTAAGCATGCTGAGCATCGCTTTGGTCTGGCGGACCTGCTCTTTCAGGGTGTCGACCGTGGCAGCGGTCATGGCCGCGTTCCACTTGGCCATGGTCTTGTCACCCGCCACGTCCACGGTGTACGCCGTGGCGAGAAACCTCGCCCCCGCGGCAAGCGCCCCCGCCCGATCCGCCTCCTGCGCGTCGATCGCCGCGACCCTCGACCGCGCCGCCGCCCCGATGTCGGCGAGATGCCAGGCTCCCGCCCCGGCGCCGCCCGCCACCGCCACGACGACACCCGCCACCACCGTGACGACCGACCGCCGCACTCGGTCGCCCACCCGCGGCAACCACCGGGCCCGTCCCCGTGCGGCCCGGTCCAGAGCTCTCCGTCCGGGCGAATCACCGCCCGCCCCAGCCGATTTCTCGCCGGTTGCCGCCGA
Source organism: Nocardia sp. NPDC005978 (assembly GCF_040614455.1). Taxonomy (NCBI): domain Bacteria; kingdom Bacillati; phylum Actinomycetota; class Actinomycetes; order Mycobacteriales; family Nocardiaceae; genus Nocardia; species Nocardia sp. NPDC005978. Next base: position 7,186 of record NZ_JBEXUS010000140.1, on the reverse strand, counting down.
CCGCGAGTGCTCCGCGGCGGTCTCCCGCTCGGTGCCGTCACTCTGTACACCCCGCCGCCCACCCGGGGACTCCGGACCGGCATCCACCCGCGGCTCGGCACCCGCTTCCGGCCCCGCAGATCCGATGGCCGCTGTATCGACAACGCCCCGAGCCCCGACGCCGGGTTCCGGCGTAGCCGTCCCGGCCTGCTCGGAGTTCGTGGCCGGCGCGGAGTCCGACTTCGGCAGTGACGCGACCGGTTCCATCGCCGCGGAGCCGGTCCACGGATCCGGGACGGCGGAGTTGGTCGTTGATGGTTCGAGCGCCGTATCTTGTTCTGTCTGCATCGGTTTCGGTCTTTCAGCGCGGAGTTTCGGCAGCCTCTGGCGGTACCGGAGCGGGCGATTCGGGAGCGGCGGCAGGAGCGGCAGGAGCGGCCGGGGGCAGGCCCGCGGCGGGGCCGTAGCCGGAGACCCGCCAGCGGCCGTCGAGGCGACGCAGGTCGATCAGGGCCGCGCTGCTGCTGGTGCCGGGGTCGGCGGCGGGATCGGTGCGGCCGGTCGATTCGATGACCGCGAGCAGGGTGACGGCGTCACCGTCCTGGGTGACCACGCCGATCTCCTTGACGGTGCTGCTCATCTCCAGGTGCGCGGCGACCAGTTTCTCCAGGACCGCACGCCACCTGGTGAGCTGGTCGTGCATGCTGTCGGTGGTGGCCCCCAATACCGCACTGTCCCAGCGTTGCAGACTCCCGTCATCGACGGTGAACATGGTGGTCAGGAAGGCCGATCCGGCCGCGAGCGCGTCGACCCGGTCCGTGGCCCACGCCTCCGCGGCGGCCACCCGGTCAGTCGCCTGAGCGCTGGTGACCGCGAAAACCCCCAGGGCGGAGCCGCTTCCGCCCAGCAGCAGCGCCGCCGCGGTCGCGGCGGCGATCAGCCTGCCCCGGGTGACCTCTGGCCCCCGGTCCCGCCGGGCGACAGATTTCTTCGGTGCTGTCTTCGTCATCTCCGCTCCTGCTATCGCGGTTGTTCGGGCTGGGCAGACGGGCCGGGCTGTGCGACGTCCGCGGCCAGGGCCTGGTCCCCGCGCCCGGAATCGACCGCCTTCCAGCCCCCGTCCACGCGCGCGACCTGAACCCACACCGCCGACAGCGTCTTCACCGGATCCGGGGTCTGGAAGTTCTGGGTGCTCTCCTCGAGCTGCGCGACCACCCGCACGGTGTCCGCCGTCTGCTCGGCGCAGGCCGCGTCGCCGACGGTCGCGCTCTTGCGCAGCTGACCGGAGGTGATGAGCGCGGCATTGGCTGCGGCGACCTCGGCGGTGGCGAAGTACTCGTGCACCGGACCCGCGGTGAGCTCGGCCATGCGGCGCGTCCATTCGTCGGGCTTGCGATAGTCGAAGTTGTTGGCGGCCAGCAGGAAATCGGTGCCCGCGGTGCGCGCGGCGGTGCAGTCGGCTTCCTTGCGGCGCAGCTCGCCGAGCGAGGCCGCGAGCGCGTCGTTGCGATCGGAGAGTTCCCAGTTCCGGTAGGACATGGCCCCGACCACCGTCGTGACCACCGCAAGCGCTGTCGCCAGCGCGAGCAGCGGGATGGGAATCCCCCTGTCGCTCCATTCTTTCCAGCGAGTGTTCATCGGTACCCTTTCCTCACCGAGTGCCCGTGCCGGTGAGCGTGTTTCATCAGCGCGGAATGTCCACCAGCAGCCGGAATCCGCGCCCGTCCGGGAACGCGGCCAGCAGACCGTCCATGGTCTTTCCGAGGTCGACGTACGAGTTCTCCACCGGATCCAGCAGATACGGCCGCAGCACCTCCAGTGCCGGGCCGCCCTTGCCCACCAGCGCGGTGAGGTACTGCATGAGCCGCCGCCCGAGCGGAATGAACGGGATCACCCGCTGCCCGCCGCTCTCCTCGGTGATGTCGATCAGCTGATCGAGCAGCACGGGCAGCTCCGGCAGCAGGGTGCGGCCCAGCCGTTCCACGCTCTGCTGCAACAGCATTCGCTTGTCGCCCGAGGCTTCGGTGGAAGCCCCGGCCAGGAACCCGAGCAGGCGTTGCACCAGTTCCCGGTTCTGCCGCAGGGTGATCGCGAACATGGACCCGGATTCGACCAGCTTCTCGATGCCCGGCCCGGACCCGGCGATGGCGGTATCGGCGCCGGACAGGATCGTGTTGATCGCCTCGGCGTCGATCTGCGCCATCACCCCTTGCACGCCGCCCAGTGCCCGGGCGATGGTGAGCGGCTGCACCACCTGGGCGGCGGGCACCGTCTCACCGTCGGAGAAATACGGTCCCCCGGCCGATTTCGGCGTGAAGTTGATGTACTGCTCCCCCACGGCCGAGAGGTTGGCCACGGTGACCACCGAGTCCCGCGCCAGCGGATACTCCGCGTCCACCCGCATCCGCGCGAGCACGCCGCCCTCGGACTTGCTCAGGGCGACAACCTTTCCCACCTGCAACCCGTTCAGGGTCACCGGTGAGGTCTCCATGAGCCCGCCGGAGTTCGGCAGCACCGCCGACACCTCCACGGTCCGAGCGCCGGGCCGAAATCCGAAGACCCCGTAGGTGAGATACAGCGAGGCGCTCACCGCCATGATCACCATGGCCAGCGCCGAGGCCGCGACTTTGCGGGTCATCGCATCAACCCCACGAGTTTCAGGATCGGACCGACCCGATCGCGGAAGGCCTGCTCGTTGGCCGCGACGACGCGGGCGTCGGCGACCGGGTCGCCGGTGAGCAGCTCGGGCGCGGTCGCGGGCACGACGTCGCCGATCACGATCGACGGCAACCCGCGCGCGGACAGGAAGGGCACCATCTTGTTGTGCAGCAGCGCGTTCGCGGCGGCGATGGTGCGTGGCGCCTCGTTCGGGGCGGCCATCAGCGCCTGCGCCAGCGGGGTCCACACGTCGAGGAATCGATTGACGTAGTCGAGGCGCTTGCGCACCCCGGGATCGTCCGTGTCGATCAGCACCTCGCCCGCGTAGGCCGCGAGATCGCGAATGCCCTCGATGAAGTACATGATGTCGGGCAACACCCGATTCACCACGCCCAGCAGCACCGGCGCTTGGTCGAACAGGAAGCGCCACACGTCTTCCGCCTGCCGGAAGGTCTCCAGCGAGGTGGTCGCGTTGTTGAGGATCTCGCTCAGTTCGCCGGTGCTGTCCCCGACGCGTTCGATGGTGACCGCCAGCTTGCTCATGAAATCCCGCACATCCCCCGCGTCCGGTGGAAAGGCCTTGTTGACGTCGGCGATGAAGCTCTGCGCGAAGGGCACGTTGCCGCCGCTGACCCAGCTGACCACCGCCGTCATGTACTCCTCGACGCTGGTGGGCACCTTGGTTTGCGTGATCGGGATGACGTCCCCCTGACCCAGGGTTCGTCCCGAAACCCGTTCGGGGATAGAGAGTTTGACGAAGGTGTCACCGAACAGGGTCTGCTGCGCCATCTCCACCCGGGTCTCGGCGGGCAGGCGCACGTCCCGGTCGATGGCCAGCACGGCGCTCGGCTGGAAGTAGGGCTGGCGATCGGCGGGCAGTTCGGGCACGGCGGCGTCCGGGCGCGGCCGCACCGCCATGGATTCCACCACCCCGACCTCCGCACCGTTGAGCACGACCTTGGTCTTGAGCGGCAGGGACAGCACATTGCCGAACTCCACCCGTACCTGATAGGTCGGCTTGCCGTACCGGGTGCCCGGCAGTGGCATGTCCAGCGGGCGCACCGCGCAGCCGGCCAGGGCCACCACCGTGAGCAAGCCCAGCACCATGGCGTACCAACGTCTTGCGCGCATGGGGCTCATCGTCCGCCCGCCGCCGACAACAGCAGTTGCACCAGTCCCAGGTCCACGGTTTCCCCCGGGGCGAAGTCGCGATCGCATTGCGCGAACCACGGTGCGGCCACGGCGCACACATCCCGGGCCAGGGTCGGATCGATGCGGAAGCTCGGTGGCACGTACTGCAACCGGCCCGCGCCGAGGTTCTGGTCGAACAGCTTCGCCGCGCCCGCCAGCGCGGGCGGAATGTTCTCGACCAGGTCCACGACATTCCCCGTGTGGTCCAGGATTTGGAAGACGACCGGCATCGCGCCGTCGAGACCGGCCATCAGCACCCGGCCCCATTTGTAGACCAGCAGATTCGCCAGCGGCGGCACCCAGACGGCGATGTCGCTGATCATGGCGACCAGATCGGGTGCGATCCGGGTGATGATGTTCACCGCGTCGGTGGTGGCGTCGAGCAGGAAGTCCGCGTCCCCGGCGCCCTGGTCCAGATTCACGCTGATCTTGCGGAATTCCTTGAGGACCGCACCGACCAGATAGTTCGCTCCCGCCGCGGAATCGCCGAGGATGTCGGACATGTTGCGGATGGCCCCGTTCAGCGGCACCGCGTTGTCCTGGACCTGGGTGGCGATGCGGGCGAGCGAGTCGCCCAGCACGTTCGGCGGCGCCTCCTGCAGCGGCGCGTCGTGCGGCTTGCCGGTCAAATCCTCCGACAGGTTCGCCACCGCCCGCATGGCCTCGGTGAAGCCGACGGGAGTCTTGGTGCGCTCCTTGGGAATACAGTCGCGATAGTCGAAGGTCCCGCCGCCGGTGTAGGCCGGGCCGAGTTCCACCCGGCGATCGGTGACGATCGAATTCGCGATGGTGACCGCACCGACCTCCCGGGGCAGGCGCACCTTGCGGTTCACGGTCATCCGCACCAGCACTCCGTCCCCGTGCGGCTCGATGCCGACCACGTTGCCGACCTGAATGCCGAGCACGGTGACCTTGTTGCCGGTGTAGAGCCCCACCGCGTCCCGGAATTCGGCGCAGACCGTGATGGGCGCGGCGGTGCTGTCGTAGTACTGCTTGCCACTGATCGCGACGGTCAGCCCGGTGATGAGCGCGACCACCCCCACAGCGGCGGTCACCCGGGCGCGCCAGGTGCGGGGCAGGATCCGTCCGGTGAAGGCGCGCAGCGGATTACGTGGCGACATGATTCAGCACCCCGTCTTCCCGGCCGGGCACAGCGGGCTGTCGGTGATGGTGGCTCCCGAATGGTCGAGGCGAACGTAGGGGTTGTCGGTGTTGCGCGCGAACCAGTCCAGGAGTTCGGCCAGGTTCCGGTTCAAGCTCGCCATCGCCTCCTTGTTGCCGAGCAGGTCGGCCACCGATTTGTCCATGGAGTCGTAGAGCGGTTCCAGCACCGGGCCCAGTTGCTCGTCGGCGAAGCGGAAGATCGGGGTGACGTAGTCGAAGGCGCGCCGAATCTGACCGGCGAGCTCGACCAGGCCGTCCCGATTGGCCGCGACCACCCGGTAGATCTCGAGCACCCGCGTTCCGGCCAGCCGCAGTCGGTCGAGCTTGTTCATCAGTGTTTCGAGGTATTCCTTGGCCACGTCCAGGGCCCGGGAGAATTCGTCGCGGCGCTGCGCGATGATCCCGGACAGGCTGTTGACGCTGGTCAAGATGCCGTGCAGGGCGGCGGGCTGTTCCTCGAAGGCGCCGGCGAGCTTGCCGATGGTCTCGCGCAGCTTGTTCGCGTCCAGCGCGGCCATACTCGGCGTGATCGCCTCCATGGCAGCGGTCAGGTCGTACGGCGTACTGGTGCGCTCACGCGGAATCACCGTGCCCGCGGCGGAATCCGGCCCCGCGGGCTCGACCGAGAGATACCGCCCGCCGATCGGGGTCAGGAGTTTGACCACGACCCGGGAGTCGATGCCCACCCGCACGTCGCGGTCGAGCGCGAAGGCGATCTCGGCGTGGTCGCCGACCAGCTCCACGTCGCGGACCTTGCCCAGCGAGATGCCCGCCACCCGCACGTCGTCGCCGACCCGCACGTCGCCGGAGTTCCGGAACTCCGCGCGAAACAGCGTCTCGCCGAACGGGATCACGAAGGCAGCCACCGCGACCACCAGGGCCACAACCGTCAGCAGGATGGCCGCGACGCCGACTCGGAATTCGAACCGGGTCTGCGCCTGCGCGCTGCGAACGGTGAAGCGTGGCTTCTTGATTCGGAATCGGCGTGGGCGCGCGGGTGCGCCGTCCTCGGCCGGTGCGTTCATCGGCACTCCCCCATGCTCTCGGCCCCCATCAGAATCACGGTCGGGATCGGCAGCCCGCCCAGGCAGCTCCATTGCTCCCCGGCCTTCGGCTCGTGGGTCCAGTCGTCCAGGCGCTGGGCGGCAAGCGGTGCGGCGGCCAGGGTTTCACGGATGAAGCCGGCCAGCTCCGGGCCCAGCACGGCGTTGTACAGCCGATCCATTCCGGCGAAATTGTCGTAGTAGATGCCCGCCAGCCGGTCCAGCAGCGGCATCGCCGCGTCCAGACCGGGAATCGCTTTGTCTATCAGGATCTTCAGCGAGTCGAGCTTGCCGTACAGCTGGTCCACCAGGTCCAGGACCTGATCGATCATGCCGTCGATCTTCGGCGACTGGCCCTGGAAGCGGTTGAGCAGACTGGAGAAGTTGTCCGCCAGCAGCGTGACCACCGGCTCCTGTGTCGAGGCGACGGCCAGGATCTGGTTCAGGCTGTCCATGACCGGCCCCAGCCCGCGCCCGTCGCCGGAGACCACCAGCATCAGGTTCTCCAGAAAGCTGTCCACCGAACCCGAGGACAGCGTCTCGAAGATCGGCCGGACCGCGTCGAAGAGCTCGGAGATGTCGAAGGATCCGTGCGTACGCTCGATCGGGATGACGGACCCGGGGGGAATCGTGTTGCCGGGCGCGACTTTCTGTTGCAGCGCCAGGTAGCGGTCGCCCATGAGGGAGGCGAACAGGATCGCGGCTTCGGTGTTGGCGTAGACGTCCTGGCCCTGTGCCACGGTGAATTCCACGTAGGCGACCTGACCGTCGAGCTGGATGGCGGTCACCTTGCCCACCTGCACACCCGCCATGCGCACGTCCGAGCCCTTCTTCAGGCCGGAGACGTCGCTGATGTGCACGGCGTAGGCGCGCGTCGGCTCCTTGATCGGGGTCTGCAGCGCGGTCCAGATCATCGCGCCCATGAGCGCGATCACGAGGCTGACGATCGCGAGGCGGATCGCCGCGGAGCGGGCGGATTTCATCGCGGACCGCCTTCGGTGGGAGCGGGCTGCCCGAACAGGCCCGGCGGGATGGCCAGGCCCGGAATCTGCGGCAGGCCGGGGTGGGCTGACCGGGAGGTTCCGGTGTGATTGCTGTCTGCGATGTGTCGGCGCCGAGATATGCGGCGTAGCCGTCATGGGCGGTAAGGC
>NZ_JBEXUS010000139.1:0-19241 GCF_040614455.1 Nocardia sp. NPDC005978 | reverse complement strand
GGCCTTGCCGCCGGGCCGAGGGCGGGTTCGACTTGCCAGGTGCCAGGTGCCAGGTGCCAGGTGCCAGGTGCCAGGTGCCAGGTGCCAGGTGCCAGGCGGCTGGGCAACGCGCCCGCCCCGGCGGGCTAGCGGGATGACGGGAAGTCGGTCGGCGTGCTCGCGGGGGCGGGTGGATCGGCGGACCGACGGGGCGGCGGATGGCCGGTTCACTCGACGTGAACCGGCCTTTCGCGTTGGCGGTCCGAGTGGGGTTGTGGCAGTGAGCAGTTCCGTTGCTAGGCCGATTTCACCAGGACCGCGCGGGTGTAGAGCAGATCGAAGCCGCGGTTCTGGGCGTTCTGCTGGGATTTGGAGCCGGGCTGGGTCGTGATGACGGCGATGTCGCAGCCCGCGGCGGCGGCCATGGTGAGGCGGTTGGTGAGCAGGGTGGATTGCACGCCCTTGCGGCGGTGGGCGAGCAGCGTTGCCGCACCGGTCAATTGGGCTACGCCGTGCGACATGCGCAGGCTGGCCGCGCCCGCGAGCTGCCCGTTGTAGAGGGCGATGTAGCGCTGGACGCCCGCCGCGCCGGTGAGGTCGCGCATGGCCCGGGCGATGATCTCGCGCGGGAACTCCTCGTGCGAGGCGACGCCCTGGGTGTCGGGCTGGGCGAAGCCGTCGGCGACGACGTCGAGCCAGGTATCGAATTCGTCGTCCCCGCTCGGGCGGATGGCGATCTCGGGCGGGGTGACGGCGGCGGTTACGCCGCGCAGGTCGATGCCGAGGACGTTCTCGAATCCCAGCAGCCGGTATCCACGCGCGGTGAGGAACTCGCCGATGGCCGGGTCGGCGAGGTGGGCGAGCTCCACCTGTACCGGGGTGTCCCGCTCCGCGAATCGCTTTTCCAGCGCCTCGAACTCGTCCGCACTCGGAACGCCGTCGAAGCCCAGGCCCGCGACCTTGTTCAGCGGCGAGCCGGGTTCGGCGAAGGCCGCGACGCCGCCGGCCACCGGGACGAGGAAACCGCTGTCCGCGCCGAGCCTGTCCGCCGCGGCCGTCGCTCCGGCCGTGATCAGGTCCCGCTCCACCCCCTCGATGCGGGCGCCGAGCTCGACACTGCAGAACAGGGATCGCTGATCGTTGGGCATGGCTTCGAGCCTAGTTCGCGGCGGCAACCGAATTCGGCAGTTCGCGGCCACCGCACGCGGCTCCGGACCGCGCGGTCCGTATGGTCGGAGCGTGGCCCCCACTGCTTCCGCCGGCACCCCGTCCGGACCCGTCGTCGGGTTCGACCTGGATATGACGCTGATCGATTCCCGGCCCGGTATCGCCGCGGTCTGGGACGCGGTCGCCGCCGAGACGGGCGTGCACGTCGATTCCGCGCTGGCGGTCTCGCGGCTGGGCCCGCCGCTGGCGATCGAGGCCGCGGAGTGGTTCCCGAGCGAGCGGGTGCCGGGGGTGGTGGCCCGCTACCGCGAGCTGTACCCGGACCTGGCGATCACGGGCGCCGATCGCCTGCCGGGCGTGGTCGAGGCGCTGGCGGCGGTGCGGCGCGCCGGCGGCAGGACGCTCGTCATCACCGCCAAGAAGGAGTCCTTCGCGCGGCTGCACCTGGAACACCTCGGGCTCGGTGTCGACGAGGTGGTCGGCGACGTATGGGCCGAGGCGAAGGGCACCGCGCTGCGGGCGCACGGGGCGTCGATCTATGTCGGCGATCATCTGGGGGACGTGCGCGGGGCGAAGGCCGCCGCCGCGTTCTCGGTGGCCGTCACGACCGGGCCCTATTCGGCAGAGGAACTCTCCGCCGAGGGCGCGGACGTGGTGCTGACCGATCTCACCGAGTTCCCGGACTGGTTCGAGGCGCATCTGACGGCGTCGCGCTGATCTCGCGCCGACCGCGTCGCCGGGTGCTCGGCTCGGCGCATCGGCCGGTCCGGCCCGGGCGAAATCCTCCGGCCAGTACCGCTGCCATCCGGATCCGACCGCGGCGGGATCCGAGCCCGCGATTCGATCGGATGCCGTGTCCCTACGTCCCGGAATCTCTGCCGCGCAGCGCTGTTCGCGTGCGCTTTTGGCTTCACGGTGATTCGAACGCTGTCGGCGCGCGGGGCGTCTCATTAGCGTTGCGCGCACGGTCACGAGTATCAGCACAGATGAGCCCCGGCTCGCTGATCGGCAACCCTCGCGCAGCGGTGGGGTGCCCCGGGTGACGACCAGGTGGTGCCCGCCGGGCATCACAAGCGCGTTGTGGCCGGGCTGTTCCGGTGAGTTCAGAGGAATCAGATGAGTAAGCAGTGGTCCGGGTCGCGTCGACTCCGGGTAGTGGTGGGTATCGCGTCGGCGGCCCTGGTGGCCGGGCTGGTGTCCGCGTGCGGGGGGTCATCCGAGAGTGACAGCGGCACAGTGTACTTCGGTGTTTCCGGGCCGAAATCGGGTCCGTCGGCCGAGTACGGGCGGCTGTGGCAGCAGGGTTTCGATCTGGCGCTGGACGAGATCAACGCTGCGGGCGGGATCAACGGCAAGAAAGTCGAATTGAAGTGGGAGGATTCGCAATCCGACCCGAAGCAGACGGTGCCGATCGCCACGAAGTTCGTGGGTGACGAGTCGATCATCGCCGAGCTGGGCGACTTCTCGTCCCCGGCCTCGATCGCGGCGTCGCCGGTGTACAACCGCGGCAAGCTGGTGCAGTACGGGTTCACGAACTCCGCGGTGGACTTCACCAAGGCCGGCGACTACTCGTGGAGCCCCTCGATCACCCTGGACGTCTTCCAGGAGCGCAATGCGCAGTGGGTGTCCGCCAAGGCCAAGAAGGTCTCGGTCGTCTACCTTGAAACCGACTGGGGCAAGCAGGCTTTCAAGTTCTTCGAGCAGTCCGCCAAGGAGAAGGGCGTGGAGATCGTCTACTCCTCGCCGATCCTGCCGGACTCGCAGGACTTCCGGCCGGTGCTGATCAAGGGCCGCGATGCCAACCCGGAGGCGTTCGTGCACCTGGGCTACGGCCCGGACGGCGCGCTCATCGTCAAGCAGCTGCGCGACGTCGGGTACGGCGGCCAGTTCTTCGGCGGCCAGAACACCCCGCAGTTCATCTCGCTGGCGGGCGCCGCGGCCGAGGGTGACATCGTGAACGGCGTCTTCACCGCCGCGGACACCAACCCCAAGGTGGTGGACTTCGTGAAGAAGTTCCGCGCCAAGTTCAACGTCGATCCGGGCGACTTCAACGTGTACGCCTACGACGCGATCAACGTCCTGGTCAAGGCGGCCGAGCACGGCGGCGCGACCCGCGAGGGCGTCCTGAAGGGACTGCGCGAGGTCAAGGACTTCGACGGAATCGGCCTGGGCACTTTCGCTTTCGATCAGCAGACGCGCCGACCGAACGGGGTGAAGCCGATCGAGCTGATCCTGAAGAACGGCGCGTTCGTGCCGACCGGCAACAAGTAGCGACATGTTCGACACGCTCATAGCGGGTCTGGTCCACGGCAATGCGTACGCACTCATCGCCGTGGGCATCACCCTGATCTTCGGGGTCAGCAACGTCATCAATTTCGCGCACGGCGCCATCTTCGCCTTCGGGTCGGTGCTGGGCTGGTGGCTGATCGCCGAGCAGGGGCTGCCGCTCTGGCTCGCCCTGGCGATCGTGGTCGGCGGCACCGCGCTGCTCGGGGTGGCGATCGACGTGCTGGCGGTGCGGCCGCTGCGCCGCGCACCGGCCATCGCGGCGCTGCTGGCCACGGTGGCGGTCGGGTTGATCCTGGAGAACGTGGTGGCGCTGGTCTTCGGGCCGGACACCCGCCCGTTCCCCCAGGTGTTGCCCACCAACAACTTTCAGGTCGGCGGCATCCGGTTCGGCACCTCGGACGTGGTCATGTTCGCCATCACCGTCACGGTGATGGCCGGGCTCTGGAGCTTCCTGCGGTACAGCCGGTACGGGCTGGCCATTCGCGCCACCGCACAGGATCCCGACGCCGCCGCGCAGATGGGCATCGGAGTGGGGCGGATCCAGTCCCTGGCCTTCGCCATCGCCTCGGGGCTGGGCGGATTGGCGGGCATCTTCGTCGGGCTCTACAACTCCAACATCTCCCCGACCAGCGGCGGCGTCGTCGGCATGACCGGTTTCGTGGCCGCCACCATCGGCGGGCTCGGTTCGATTCCCGGTGCGGTGGTCGGCGGTTTCGTCCTCGGGCTGGTCGAGGCGTTCGGCATCTACACCTTCGGGGACGGGTACCGCGATCTGATCACCTTCGGGCTGCTGGTCGTGTTCCTGGTGCTGCGGCCGGGCGGTCTGCTCGCGCGCCCGCCCGCCATCGATTCGGAGCCGCTGACCGGCACCTTCCTGGGGTCGGGCCGGCAGTTGCGGGTGCGGTGGTGGCACGCGCTCATCGCGTTCGCCGTTGCGGGACTGGTGATTCCGGCCGTGTCCGACGACTACGGCATCTCGGTCGGCACCCAGATCCTGGCCTACGCGATCATCGCCGTGTCCATGACGCTGGTCGCGGGTTCGGCGGGGCAGCTCGCCATCGGGCAGGCCGGGCCGATCGCGATCGGCGCGTACACCTCGGCGGTCCTGACGGTCTCGCACGGCTGGTCGTTCCTGCCCGCGATCGTCGTCGCGGGGATTCTGGCCGCCGTGGTGTCCTCGGTGCTGGCCGCGCCGCTGTGGCGGCTCGGCGGGCACTACGTCGCCATCGCCACGCTCGGCATCGGCATCGTCACGGTCGCGCTGATCCGCAATTGGGAGCCGGTGACGCGGGGCAGCTACGGCATCTTCGGCATTCCGGCGCCGGAGATCTTCGGCTTCGAATTCACCACGCACACCGAGATTTTCCGGCTCGAACTGGTGGTGCTGGCCATCACGCTGGCGGTCATGCTCGCGGTGCAGCGGTCCCGGCTGGGCACCGCGATCCGGGCCATCGGCGCGGACGAGGTGGCGGCGCGGTCGGCCGGGGTGCCGGTGCGCGACTACAAGGCGCTGGCGTTCGCGATCGCCGCGTTCTTCTCCGGGATCGGCGGTGCGCTGCTGGCGCACCAGTACTCCTACATCGATCCGACCGTGTTCAACCTGCCGATGTCACTGCTGGTGGTGACCATCCTGGTGCTCGGCGGCACGGCGTCGCCGTACGGCGCGGTGCTGGGCGCGGTGGTGCTGATCGGGGTGCCCGAGGCGCTGCGGCTGGCTCCCGAACTGCGCATCGTGCTGTACGGCGTGGTGCTGCTGCTGGTCGTGCGGTTCCGGCCGCAGGGCATTCTGGTGAGGAGGGAACGTGCCGAAGTCACCGTCTGAGACCGCACCCGGCCCGCTCGGCGAACCTATGCCGGTCGAGCAGAGCGATTCGGCAGTGAGGCAGCATGATTCGACAGTCGAGCAGCCCGATTCAGCAGTCGTGGTGAGCGACCCGGTGGTCGGGCCGAGCGACCCGGTGATCGGGCCGGGCGACCCGGCGGGCGGGCCGAGCGAGCCGGTGGCTCGGCCCAGCGGGCCGGTGGCCGGGCCGCGAGACTCCGAGGCCCAGGCGGTGCTGTCGGTTCGGGGCCTGCGGCGGGCGTTCGGCGGCGTGCGTGCGGTGGACGGTCTGGACATCACGATCGCGCCGGGGGAGTTCGTGTCGATCATCGGGCCCAACGGCTCCGGTAAGTCGACCACGGTCAACCTCATCTCCGGGGTGCTGAAGCCCGACTCCGGAGAGATTCTGGTGCACGGCAAGCGCATTCGGCCCGGTAGGCCGGAGGCGGCCGCCGACGCGGGTATCGCGCGCACCTTCCAGAACGGGCGGGTGTTCGGCAACATGACGGTCCGCGAGAACGTGGACGTCGGGTTGCAGACCACCCTGCGCGCGTCCCGCCCGCTGCGGGCACTGGCGGGAATTCCGCTGCTGCGCTGGGTATCCCTGCTGGCGGAGCTCGGGGTGGCGCTCGTGCCGACCCCGGCCGCCCGGGCCGAACGCAGGGCGACCGCCGCGCGCATCGACGCCCAGCTGGCGCGCTTCGGCGAGCGGCTCACCCCGCGCGCCGACAACTCCGCCTTCACCCTGTCCTACGCCAATCGGCGGCGGACCGAGATCGCGCGCGCCCTGGCCCTCGAGCCGCGCCTGCTGCTGCTCGACGAGCCCGCGGCGGGTATGAACCAGACCGAGACCGCCGAAATCGGCAGGCAGCTGGCGGAATTGAAGGCGCGGGGCCAGACGGTGCTGCTGGTCGAGCACAAGATGGATCTGGTGCACGAGTTGTCCGACCGCGTGCTGGTGCTGGACGAGGGCAGGGTCATCGCCGAGGGAACGCCGGACGAGGTGCTCGAGGACCCCCGGGTGATCGAGGCGTATCTGGGCAGGAGACGGGGTGGCAGGCGTACGGTCGCGCCGGCCGAGAACCCTGTCGCGGACTCGGGCCCCGTCGCCGAGCCAGATCCCGTAGCCGACTCCGGTTCCACCGTCGACGCTGTGGCCGACGCCGACTCCCGAGCGTCCGGTTCCGATGTCACCGCCGACTCCGAGGCCGTCGCGGACCCCGAAGCCACTGTCGCCGAGCGGCAAGACGGTGCCGGGGGTGCGGACGAGCCCACGGCAACGGCCGGTTCGGAGAACCCGGGCGACGCAGACGTGAAAGGGAAGGTGTCCGCGGATGCCGGTCATTGATACCGCCGGTGCCGGGGCGGCGGTCGCCTCCGAGCTCGCCGGTGCGGCGCGCTTCGACGAAAGTGCTGCTCCCATACTGGAATTCGACAAGGTTGTCGTGCATTACGGCGCGTCCCGCGCGCTGAACGAGGTATCGCTGCGGGTTCGCCCCGGCGAGATCGTGTCGCTGCTGGGCGGCAACGCCTCGGGTAAGTCCACCACCATGAAGACCGCGCTCGGACTGCTGAAGCCGACCTCCGGCGCGGTGCGCATCGACGGGGTGGACGTGAGCAGGACGCCGCCGTCGGCGCGGATCGCCGCGGGGCTGGCGTCGGTGCCCGAGGCCCGGCGGGTGTTCCCGGCCATGACGGTGCAGGAGAACCTGTTCGTCGGCGGCTACATCCGCAAGGAACGGCGGTCGGTGCTGGCCGCGCGGGCCGCCGAACTCTTCGAGCACTTCCCGCGCCTGGCCGAGCGGCGCGCGCAGCGCGCGGGCACCCTGTCCGGCGGCGAACAGCAGATGCTGGCGTTCGCGCGTGCGCTCATGAGCAAGCCGCGGCTGATCTGCATGGACGAGCCCACCATGGGCCTGTCGCCGCTGTTCGTGGATCGGGTGCTGGACGAGATCGCCCGGCTGAACCGGGAACTGGGGCTGGCCATTCTCATCGTGGAACAGCAGGCCGAACTCGCCCTGAGCATCGCGCATTCCGCGAATGTGCTGCGCACCGGTGAGATCGTGTTGCACGGACCGGCCGCCGAACTCATCGACAATCCGGCCGTACGCGATGCCTATCTGGGAAAGGCGACGGTATGACACGACGGCTCGGCTTCTTCACCCGCCTGGTCCGCTCGGACCCGGACCAGGACGCGGCCACGGTGTACCGGCACGCCCTGGAACAGTTCGACGCGGCCGAACGACTCGGCTACGACACCGCCTGGGTCGCGCAGCACCACCTGGACCCGGACGAGGGCGGCCTGCCGTCGCCGTTCGTCTTCCTGGCCCACGCCGCGGCGCGAAACCCGAAGTTGCGCTTGGGAACCGCCATCGTCACCCTCGCGCTGGAGGATCCGCTCCGGGTCGCCGAGGACGCCGCGGTGCTGGACGTGCTCACCGGCGGCCGGCTCGAACTCGGGTTCGGGGCGGGCGGTTCCAAACACGCCTTCGACCTGTTCGAGCTGGGGTCGGCGGATCGGCAGCAGGTGTACGCGGACAAGCTCACCCGGGTAACCGCCGCCCTGACCGGGACGCCCCTGGTGGGCGGCCGCGGTCTCAATCCGCCCGCGCCGGAGTTGCGAAACCGGTTGTGGCAGGCGACCTTCTCGGCCTCGGGGGCGCGCCGGGCCGGGCTGGCCGGGGACGGCCTGCTGCTGTCCAAGGCGCAGCCGCGCGACGCCGCCACCGCGAACTCCGCGCTCTGGGAGATTCAGGAACCCCTGGTCAATGCCTACCTGGCGGCGTTGCCCGCCGGAGCGTCGCCTCGAATCGGCGCTTCCCGTGGCGTTTTCGTCGCCGACGACGGCGCCGCCGCGCGCACCCTGGCCGAACGCGGTGCGCAGCGATTCCTGGATCAGTTCCGTCGCAATCACGATGCCGATTTCGCGGGATCGGTCGAAGAGATTCTGCGCGACACGTACTTCGGCACGCCCGACGAGGTGGCGGTCCAATTGTCGGCCGACACCGCGCTGCGGCACGCCACCGACCTCATCGTGCAGGTGCACCCGGTCGATCCCGGCCACGAGGCCACCCTGCGCTCCATCGAACTCATTGCCACGAAGGTTGCCCCGCAACTGGGTTGGCGGGAAGGAAACACACAGTGACCGAGGTGAGCGACCGTGCCCCCGACGCGACAGCGTCCGTGGTGGGCACCGGAAAAGCAGGCGACGCACCGGCATACGCCGACGTGATCGACACCGTGCTGGGCGACCGCGCGGCCGGCGTGCGGGAACTGCGGCAGGCGCGCCCGCTGGTGGTCGAGCACACCCAGGGCGTGTTCGAAGCCCTGCTGGACGGTCCGGCCACCGCGGTCCTGGGCCGAGAGCGCGTCATAGCGGCGGCGGTGGCCGTCGCCGAATTGGCGGGCGCACCCGAATTGGCCGCGCACTACGCCGGACTCGGCACCGTGCCCGCGGCGGGCGACGCGGTGCTGGCCGCGATCCTGAAGCACGCGGCGCAGGTCAGCACCGCCCCCGCCACCGTGACCCGGGCGGATATCGACGCGCTGGGCGCGGCCGGACTCACCGCCGCCGACATCGTGACCGTGGCCCAGCTCATCGGCTACGTCCATTTCCAGGCCCGGCTGCTGGCCGGTCTCACCCTGATCGGAGCAGCACATGAGTGAGAACCCGGCCTCCGAGGTGCGCAGCGTCGACAGCGCCCGCCGCCCCGCGGGTTTCACCCAGGCACAACTGGACTGGGTGCCCTGGGTGGAACCCATAAAACTGGCCGAAGCCGATGAGCGCCAAGCCCCTTTGCTGGCGGGTGATCGGGGCGTCGGGCCGTATTTCCGGCTTTTGGCGCGCAATGTCAATGTGCTGGAGCATCGCAGCGGCAACGACAAGGAGATCTTTTACGGTCGCGCCGGGGTCGGCCGCGCCGAAAGGGAACTCGCGGCCACCGTCACCTCGCGGCACAACGGCTGTGAATATTGCGCCTCGGTGCATTCCCGATTCACCTCCGCGCTGTCCAAGCGCGAAGCGGACGTGCAGCGATTGCTGGACACCGGAAATGGCGTTCGCATCGATGAAAGATGGGACGCCATAATCGATTTCGTGGACGCGTTGGCGGCCAATCCGCCGCGGGCCGAGCGGTCGCACATCGACCGGCTGCGCGAGCTCGGTTTCACCGGCTCCGAGATCCACGATCTGGTGCTGTCCACGGCGTCGTTCTCGTGGGCGAACCGCCTCATGCTGACCCTGGGGGAGCCGGAGGTGCCCGCCGCCGGATGAGACCGGCCGGCACGAAACCGGTCCGATTTCGGGGTTGCGGGGAGATCGCGGCAACCGGAAGATGTGGTGGGTCCGGCGAGTCGCTCGGCGTGGCGTCTCGGATCGCGTTCCGGGGGTGAAACCGCAGGTAGGAAACGATCTAGATCTGTCTGGAATTTACCCTAGATTTTTCCTTCAAAAGCTTCCGCAGGCCGCCCGCGGCTGGGTAACGTCCCGGTGGCAAACAGTCAGTGACGGCACTGGCGACCTGGTTGAATCGGAGCACCCCCATGACCGACATCATTTCTGACATCCTCGCCCAGACCATCCTGAAGCTGCTCGCGACCGGCTCGGCGAGCGGTTCCGCCAAGTAGCCGTCCGAGTGCCACCTTTCGGCTATTGCGCGCAGGCCGAAGCAGAACCCGCGGGGCTCGATCCATGACCCATGGATCGAGCCCCGTGTCATGTCCGGGTCGAGTGGGTACTTTGCAGGAGATTCCAGGTGGGCGCCGGTGGCCCCGGCCGAGGTCGGCGGGGTGGCGCTAATAAATCTGAAAAAACTCCTTCAAAAGTATTCCGTCCAGTTCGTCCGCTCTGTATCGTGTTGAGTGGCAAACGATCAGTGACTTTCGGGCCAATGCGGCATCGGAACGTGAATCTCCCCCCGGATTCGCGTTCCGAACCTGGGACGGTTCCCCTGCCTATATCCGCCGTCCCCGGTGCGCTGTGGCGACCCGAGACACTGAGCCAACTTTCGGCTATCGCGCGGGATGTCGAAGGTGCAAACGAAGGGCCCGATCCATGACGAGGGGATCGGGCCCTTCGGTATTGTCTGGCGCAATGTCACAGGAAACGAACGCGGGAAGAATGTACGCCGGGCAGCCCGTAGAAGACCGGCAACGGCAGCGTCGTGCGCGTTTTCTGGAGTCGGGGCTGACGGTCTTCGCGCGAGACGGCTACGCGAACAGTTCGGTCGGCGCGATCTGCAAGGACGCCGGCCTCTCGTCGCGGCAGTTCTACGAGGAGTTCACCGGGCGCGAATCGTTGCTGCTCGAACTCTACGAGCAGATCGACCGGGAATCTCGGGAGGCCGTCGCGGCCACCATCGCCGAGCAGTCCGACGCCAACGCCATCGATATCATCGACGCCGCCGTGCGCGCCTATATCGAGTCGATCGGCCGGGATCCCCGCAAGGCGCGGGTCGCCCTGGTCGAGGTGGTCGGCGCGGGCCCCAAGGTCGAGAAATTCCGGCTGGAGCTGCGCCGGGCCTGGGGAGCGCTGCTGGCCAGTGCCGCCGAGGACGCCGCCATGCACGGGGAGATTCCGCCGGGGGACTACGAGATGCGCGTGCTCGCCATCATCGGCGCGGTCAATTACGTCGTGGACGCCTGGAGCGGCTCGGAGCCGCGCCCGCCGCTGGACGAGGTCATCAGCGTTCTGCGCCGCGTCATCATGGGCGCCGTCAGCGCCTGACCTACGAACCGCCGCCGGTCCCACCGGGTTTCGCATCCCGAACGGGCTGTGGCGGCCGCTGCCCCGGAAACGCCCGCGTGGCCTCTCCCGGCCCCACCCGGGCGTTTTCGGCGCGTCTGCGGACCGGTCAGGGCCCACCGCGGACGGCTGCCGGGCGGTCATGGTGTAAGCGGGTAGGTTCGGCGCATGGAGACGGTGCCCATTCAGATGCCGGACGGCTCGACCGTCTCGGTGTGGCTGCTGCCGGCGCAGGGTGCGCACCGGCATCCGATCACACCGGACGCGCCGCGTCCGGTGGTGGTGATCGCGCCCGGGCTCGGGGTGCCCGGTGAGTTCTACTCGCTGTTCGGTAAGCCGTTGGCGGCCCGGGGATTCGACGTGGCGCTGCTCGAATTGCGCGGCAACGGCGGCCGACCCCGGGGATCGCTGGGGCACCGGCCGCATCCGGGCGGCACCTACGGGTATCAGGAGTTGGTGGCGGTGGATTTTCCCGCCATGTTCCAGGTGGTGCGGCAGCGGTTCCCGGACAGCACCCCCTATCTGCTGGGGCACAGCATGGGCGGGCAACTGGGGGTCATGTACGCCTCGCGGATCCGGGGCAGGCTCGGCGGATTGATCCTGGTGGCCTCGGGCACGCCGTACCACCGCGGGGTGCGCGGGCTGTCCACGCCCGGCTTCCTGCTGAACAGCGCCGCGCTGGCGGTCGCCGGGAACTTCGCGGGGCTGTGGCCGGGCGACCGGATCAACGCGGGCGGGTTCGGGCCGCAGTCCAAGGTGCTCATCGCCGACCTGGCGCGCCTGGCCCGCACCGGTCGCTTCGAACCGGCCGGTGCGGACATCGATTACGAGGAGCGGATCTCCCGGCTGAAACTGCCGGTGCTGTCGGTGACCCTGGCCGGTGACGACATGACCCCGCCGAGTTCGGCGGCGCATCTGCTGGCGAAGCTGCCCAGGGCGGAGATCACCCGCTGGCACAACCCGGAACCACTGGGACACAACGGCTGGATCAGCGATCCCGAGAGCACCCTCGACTATGTCGAGAAGTGGTTGCGGGACCGCTGATCTCGCGCGTCAGACGTCGCGTTCGACGAGATTCCGGGTGAAGAACTCGTAGATGAGCGCGGCCTGGAAGGCGGACTGCTTGTTGTCCGCCGCGCCGCCGTGCCCGCCCTCCATGTTCTCGTGGTACCACACCGGATGGCCCTGGGATTCCAAGAGCGCGGCCATCTTTCGCGCGTGACCGGGGTGCACGCGGTCGTCGCGGGTGGAGGTGGTGAGCAGGATCGGCGGGTACGCGCCGTCCGGATCGGTGTTCTGGTACGGGGAGTACTTCGCGATGTACTCCCATTCCTCGGGCTTGTCCGGGTCGCCGTACTCGGCCACCCAGGACGCGCCCGCCAGCAGCAGGTGGTAGCGCTTCATGTCCAGCAGCGGCACCTGGCAGACGATGGCGCCGAACAGCTCCGGGTAGCGGGTGAGCATGACGCCCATCAGCAGTCCGCCGTTGCTGCCGCCGACCGCGCCCAGCTGCGCGTGGGTGGTGATGCCGCGCGCGACGAGGTCGCGGGCGATGGCCGAGAAATCTTCGTACACCTTGTAGCGGTTGGCCTTCTGCACCGAGGTGTGCCAGTCGGGGCCGTACTCGCCGCCGCCGCGGATGTTGGTCATGACCCACGCGCCGCCGCGTTCGAGCCAGCCCATACCGGAGGCGCCGCTGTAGGCGGGGGTTCGCGAGACCTCGAAACCGCCGTAGCCGGACATGACCGCGGGGCCGGGCGTGCCCAGATGATCGCGGTGCCGGATGACGAAGTACGGCACCTGCGTCCCGTCCGCGGAGGTGGCGAAGAACTGTTCGGTCACAACGCCTTCGGCGTCGAAGAACTCCGGTTCCCGCTTGAGCACCTCGGTGCGCCCGCCCACCGAACTCGACATGAGGGTGGTGGGACTGGTGAAACCACTGGTGGAGAGCATGAATTCGTCGCCGCCCTCCAGCGGGTCGAGATTCATGACGCTGGTGGTTGCCATCGGCGGGGCGTCGGCCAGCGGTTCGCGGGTCCAGCCCCCGGGGCCGGGGGTCAGCACCTGCAGCCTGGTCTGCACATCCTGCAGCGTGATGAGCAGCAGATGGTTCTCGGTCCAGCCGTAGCCGTGCAGCGCCGTGTGCGCGTCGGGTGCGAAGAGCACCTCGAAATCGCGTGCGCCGGACAGGAATCGCTCGAAGTCGATGGCCAGCAGCGCACCGGACGGGTGCAGGACTCCGCCGGCCTCCCACGGCGACTTCAGCTGCACCAGCAGCCAGTCCTTGTACCAGGATTCGGACGCGTCGGTGGGCAGCTCGAGCAGGCGCAGGGCGCCGCCGGCCTCCAGCAGGTAGACCTCCTCGTTGAAGAAGTCGGTGGCGCGGCCGATGAAATGCCGTTCGTAGCCCGGGGTCCGGTCGTATCCGGCCGAGACCGCGATGTCGGTGGCCGCGCCCTCGTAGACCGTCTCGGCGTCGGTCAGCGGGGTGCCGCGCCGCCAGCGCTTGGCGATGCGCGGGTAGCCGGAATCGGTGAGGGAGCCGGGGCCGAAATCCGTTCCGACATAGACGGTGTCGATGTCGATCCAGCGGATCTCGGATTTGGCCTCGGGCAGGTGGAAGCCGCCGTCCGCCGGATCCAGGAAGACCTTCGCGTCGACGTCGAATTCGCGGATCACCTTGGCGTCCGCGCCACCGCGCGAGAGGCTGATCAGCGCCCGCGACTGCTCCGGGCGCAGCACCGCCGCGCCGCCCCACACCCAGTTCTCGTCCTCTGCCTCGGCCAGGGCGTCGAGGTCGATCAGGACCTCCCAGTCCGGGTCGTCCCGGGTGTATTCGGCGAAACTGGTGCGCCGCCACAGACCCTTGGGGTGTTCGGCGTCACGCCAGAAGTTGTAGAGCCACCGGCCACGCCGGCCGGGATAGGCGATGCGGGTATCGGTGTCGAGCATGGCCAGAATGCGGGCCTGCAGGTCGGTGAACCGGTCCGACGACGCGAACCGGTCCATCACCACCTCGTTGTGTGCGCGCGCCCAATCCAGCGCGCGCTCACCGGTTACCTCTTCCAGCCACAGGTACGGATCCGTCACGGTCTCTCCAACACCGGTCATGCCCATATTGTTGCCGACATGGTGCCGGAGGTGGGGACTGTGCCGCCGCCCGCCCATTCGCACCGCTCAGCCGAGCCGGACGAGCATCTTCCCGGTGTTCGCTCCGGCCAGCACCCCGAGGAAAGCGGCGGGGGCCTGCTCCAGACCCTCGTACACCGTCTCGCGGGTGCGCAGGGCGCCCTCGGCCAGCCAGCCCGCGGCCTTGCCGATGTACTCGCCGAACAGCGGGAAATAGCTGCTGACCAGCATGCCGCGCAGGGTGATCTCCTTCGTGGCGGCCAGGTAGAGATCGGGCACGGCAGCCGCCTGACCGCCGTTGTACCCGCTGATCGCGCCGACCAGCGCGATGCGCCCGCCCCGGCGCATGGCCTCGATGGCGACCTTCAGGTGCTCGCCACCCACGCTGTCGAGGTAGACGTCGATGCCCTCGGGTGCGGCAGCGGCCAGCTGCCCCGCCAGATCCCCGGCCCGGTAGTCGATCGCGGCGTCGAACCCGAATTCCTCGCGCAGCAGCGCGGTCTTGACCGGCCCGCCCGCCGAGCCGATCACCCGCCCCGCGCCCAGCGCCCGGGCGATCTGCCCGGCCACGCTGCCCACCGCACCCGCGGCGGCGGAGATGAAGACGGTGTCGCCGGGGCGGATCGGGGCCACGTCGGTGAGCGCGGCGTAGGCGGTCAGGCCGGTGGTGCCCAGCGCGCCCAGGAAGTGGTGGGCGGCGGCGACGGTGGTGTCGATCGGGGTGGCGTGTTCGGCGTCCACCACCGCGACCTCGCGCCAGCCCGCGAAGTGCGAGACGGTCGTGCCGACCGGGATTGCCGCCGAACGGGATTCGATGACCTCGCCGACCGCCGAACCCTCGAGCGCCGCGCCCAGCTCGAACGGCGGGATGTAGGACTCCTTGTCATCCATGCGGCCCCGCATGTACGGGTCCACCGACATCCAGGTGTTGCGCACCAGGATCTGCCCCGCGGCGAGCTCGGGCACCGGGCGCTCCACGAGCGCGAAGTTCGCGGCCGTCGGCACGCCGTCCGGGCGCGTGGCGAGCTGGATCTCACGGGCGGAACGAGTCTGAGAGGTCATGTCGCACTTACCTTTTCGCCATCCGAGGCGGCCTGTCCGCTTCGTTGTGGATAACGTTATGGCGGTGCGGGACCCCGTCCCAGGTCCCGCGGTGTCACCGACCGGTCCGCACGTGCCAGGTGTTCGGGACGGCGAACGGCCACCGGGCCGTGACTTCCGCCGGAACCGGCTCGGACTCGCGTGCCTCGGCCGTGAACTTCCCGGTGGGACGGGGAATCCGTTTGGCACAGGGGTTTCCGGTCGGCGCAGCATCGCTGTCCTGTGCCGATCGCCCGCGGCAGCTGTCCGGGCAGCCGGAGTGGGCGTGCTGGGCGGGGTCAGTGGGCGGTGCGGGCGGCGGAGGGCGAGGCGCCGGTCCAGCGGTGGAAGGCTTTGCGGAAAGCGCGGTCGTCGGTGAACCCGAGGCGGGTGGCGATGGCGGCGGTGGTCAGATTGCCCTGTGCCAGTAGGGATTCGGCCTGCTCGTGCCGGGCGCGGTCGACCTCCTGCCGCCAGGTGGTGCCGTGATCGGAGAGCTGGCGTTGCAGGGTGCGGCGGCCGAGCAGGAGGCGGTGGGCGACGGTGTCGAGGGTCAGGTCGGCCTCGGCCAGGGCCGCTGTCAGGGCGGTGCGGAAGGCGTCGAGGGGGTCGGCGACGGCCTTCGAGCTGTTCAGCACCAGATCGGCGTGACTGCGCAGCAGTGCGGCCAGGGTCGGGTCGGCGCGCAGCAGCGGGGCGTGCGCGTCCGCGGCGGCGAAGGTGATCGAGTCGGCGTCGGCCCCGAATTCGATGTTCTCCGTGCCGAAGGCGGTGATCAGCTCCGCGTGCCGGGCGGGGGCGGCGTCGGCGAAGGTGACGCGGGTGGGGCGGACGTCACGGCCGGTGGCCTCGCGGGCGCGGCGCAGGTAGTAGGCCAGGACGTATTCGTTGACCACCGAGACCACGGCGGGATCGCCCGCGGTGGTGCGGAATCCGACGGTGAGGTCGCCGTCGGCGTGCAGGTCGAAACCTTCCTCGGCCGCGGTGACCAGGCGGTGATAGGGCTGGGCCCCCCGCAGCGACTCGGTGAGCGTCGGGCCGGTGGTGACCAGGTAGTCCCAGGTGCTCAGGGTGCCCAGCGGCGCGGCCTCGACCACCGCGAGGCCCGCGCCCGTGCCGCCCCCGCTGTGGGAGACCAACTCCCACAGGCGAATCAGCGACCCGATGGGGATGCGGTTCAGTTCTCCGGACAGGGTGGCGTCGTCGGTGCCGGCGATCGCGGCGAGCTGTCCCGGGTCGGCCCCGGCGCGCAGCGCCGAATCGCGCACGAGCCGAATCAGCTGGGTGGAGACCGTGCCGTTGATCGCTGCCCCGGGTTCCACGCGTCCCACCCTAGTGACACGCGGCCGAGCGCGTTCGACCACGGAGTGTGAGCGGGGGCTCCGTCGTCGTGGCGGTCAGTAGGATTGCTGGTTCGATGCCGTCCGAGCGAGGAGGTTCCGCGGTGCCCGAGAAGTCCGCGCCCAGGCTCTGGGAGCAGCACTGCTGCCTGCCGCTGCTGCCGAGCGCGGATATCACCGAGCTGGCCAGGTATCCGCTCGGCTCGTACCTCTCGGTCAACGTCGGCTACTCGCTGCACAGCACCGCGGACTCGCTCGCCCTGCTGCGCCGGTTCCGCCGGGAAGCCTTGGCGGACGGCCGCTTTCACCTCGTGGAGAGCTTCGGGGACGCCTGGCCGGCCACGCCCCGCGACACCCTGGCCCTCGCCTTCGACCTCGAGGACTCCGCCCCGCTCGGCGGTGACCTCGACAACGTCAAGGTCTTCTACGACCTGGGCGTGCGATCGCTGCTGCCCGCCTACAACTTCGCCAACACCGCGGGCGGCGGCTGCCTCGACGCCTCGGACACCGGTCTCACCGCCTACGGGCGCGACCTGATCCGCACGCTGAACGAGGTCGGCATGTTCGCCGACGGCTCGCACTGCGCCGCGCGCACCGGCCTGGACATCGCCGCCGTCACCACCGCGCCGATGATCTACAGCCACTCCAATTTCGCGGGCGTCTGGGCGCATCCGCGCAATATCACCGACGATCAGGCCCGCGCCTGCGCCGCGACCGGCGGCGTCATCGGCATCAACGGCGTCGGCATCTTCCTCGGCCACAACGGCCCGGACGAGCGCGCCGCACGCGTCGCGGCCATGGCCGACCACATCGTGTACGGCGTGGAGCTGCTCGGCATCGACCACATCGGGATCAGCTCGGACTTCTCCTTCGACGGTGACCAGTTCAATCAGGAGATCGCCGACAATCCCGAGAGTTTCTCCGCGGAGTTCACCCGCTGGGGTCCCATTCAGTGGACGCCGCCCGAGGATCTGCTGGGGCGTTCGGAGGTTCCCGGCCTGGACGAGATCCTCGCCGGGCGCGGCTTCTCCGAGACCGAGCGCGCCGCGCTGTTCGGCGGCAATTTCGCACGTGTAGCGGCACGGGTCTGGCGTTAGCTACCCGCGTGCCGGTGTGATCAGCGGCTTCGAAACCGGACAACCCGCGCAGCCCGAACCTCGGCGGCGGGATCTCACCGAGGCGGGGAGTGGCTGAGTGCGATTCGCCCGCCGGGGTTAGGCTCGGGGGCGTGACTTCCCACTACGATGTCGTCGTTCTCGGTGCTGGTCCCGGCGGTTACGTCGCCGCGATTCGTGCCGCTCAACTCGGCCTGCGAACAGCGATCGTCGAGCAGAAATACTGGGGTGGCGTGTGCCTGAACGTGGGCTGCATTCCGTCCAAGGCCCTGCTTCGAAACGCGGAGCTGGCCCATATCTTCCATAAAGAAGCCAAGACCTTCGGTATCTCCGGTGAGGCGAGCTTCGACTTCGGGGCCGCGTTCGATCGCAGCCGCAAGGTGGCGGACGGCCGCGTCAAGGGCGTCCACTTCCTGATGAAGAAGAACAAGATCGACGAGTTCGACGGTGCGGGCACCTTCGTCGACGCCAAGACGATCTCCGTCGCGCTCACCAAGGGCGGCACCGAGACCCTCACGTTCGACAACGTGATCATCGCGACCGGCACCACCACCAAGCTGCTGCCGGGCACCGAGCTGTCGGCCAACGTCGTGACCTACGAGGAGCAGATCCTCACCCGCGACCTGCCGGGCTCGATCCTGATCGTCGGCGCGGGCGCCATCGGCATGGAATTCGCGTACGTGCTCAAGAACTACGGCGTGGACGTTCGCATCGTCGAATTCCTGGACCGCGCACTGCCGAACGAGGACGCCGACGTCTCCAAGGAGATCACCAAGGCGTACAAGAAGCTCGGTGTCACCATCACCACCGGTGCGGCCGTGCAGTCCATCGACGACGACGGTTCCAAGGTCACCGTCGCCATCAAGGACAACAAGTCCGGCAACGTCGAGACCGTCACCGTGGACAAGGTGCTGCAGGCCGTCGGCTTCGCGCCGCGCGTGCAGGGCTACGGCCTCGAGAACACCGGTGTGCAGCTGACCGATCGCGGCGCCATCGCCATCGACGATTACATGCGTACCAACGTGCCCGGCATCTACGCCATCGGTGACGTCACCGCCAAGCTGCAGCTCGCGCACGTCGCGGAGGCGCAGGGCGTGGTGGCCGCGGAGACCATCGGCGGCGCCGAGACCATGGCGCTGGGCGACTACCGGATGATGCCGCGCGCCACCTTCTGCCAGCCGCAGGTCGCCAGCTTCGGTCTCACCGAGCAGCAGGCCAAGGACGAGGGCTACGACGTGAAGGTCGCGACCTTCCCGTTCACCGCCAACGGCAAGGCGCACGGCCTCGGCGACGCCCAGGGCTTCGTCAAGCTCATCGCCGACACCAAGCACGGCGAACTGCTCGGCGGCCACCTCATCGGCCCCGACGTCTCCGAGCTGCTGCCCGAGCTGACCCTGGCCCAGAAGTGGGACCTGACCGTCAACGAGCTCGCGCGCAACGTGCACACCCACCCGACCCTGAGCGAGGCGCTCCAGGAGGCGATCCACGGCCTCGCGGGCCACATGATCAACTTCTGATCGGGGCCTGCCCGGCCGAGAGCGTGAAAAAGGCCCGGCCGCAGTCGAATCGACTGCGGC
>NZ_JBEXUS010000138.1:0-19625 GCF_040614455.1 Nocardia sp. NPDC005978 | reverse complement strand
AACGAGTGCGCCCGCCCAAACCAGAGGGTTTCGGCGGGCGCACTCGGTTGTTGTGGGGCTCAGCCCTGGTCGGCGGTGGCCAGGCGCCAGCCGGCGGCATCGCGCTGGTGGGACCAGAACTCGGCGAAGCGGCCTTCGGCGGCCAGGAGCTCGTCCACCGTGCCGTCCTCCACCACGCGGCCGCTTTCCAGGAACAGGACCCGGTCGGCGCCCGCGATCGTGCTCAGGCGGTGGGTGACCACGATCCGGGTGCGGGTGCGGGGGTCGTCGGCGATCGCGGTGACCACGGCGGCCTCGTTCTCCGCGTCCAGGGCGCTGGTGCCCTCGTCCACGAGCAGGATCGAGGACGACTTCAGCAGGGCGCGGGCGATCGAGACGCGTTGGCGCTCACCGCCGGACAGGGCGGCGCCGGCGTCGCCGACCAGGCTGTTCAGGCCCTCGGGGAGACGGTCGGCGAATTCGTCGACGCGGGCCAGGCGCAGGGCCGTGGCGAGTTCGTCGGCGGTCGCGTCCGGATTGCCCGCCAGCACGTTCTCGCGGATGGTGCCCGCGAACAGGTACGGCTGCTGGAACACCATGGAGGTGTCGGCCGGGCGCTGGGCCGGGTCCAGGCCGCCGCGATCGACGCCGCCCACCGTGACGCTGCCCGAATTCGGGGTCTCCAGCCCGGCGACCAGGGACAGCAGGCTGCTCTTGCCCGAGCCGGACGGGCCGACGATGGCGGTGATCTCACCGGCGCGGAATTCGATGTCCAGGCCGTCGAGCACCGGCGGCGCGGCATCGTCGTAGCCGAATCGCACATCGCGCAGCGCGACTCCGGCGGCGGTGTTCGCACCGGTGCGCTCGTCGGCGGCCGCGGGCCGCTCCGGACCGGGCGCGTCGATGACGGTCCGGATGTCGCGCAACGTGTTCCGGCTGGTCTCGATGGCCGGGGCCAGATCGCCGATGGCCGCGAACGGCTCCAGGAAGCGGACCACGACCACGATGAGCGCGATGGCCTCGGGGGTGTCCACGGTGCCGCGCACGGCCAGCCACGCGGTGGTGCCCGCGAGCAGGATGAGCGCCACCTGGCTCGCCAGGCTGAACAGCACCTGACCCGGAATGTTGAGCAGCAGCAGGCGCACGGTCGCGCTGTGCTGGGCGTCCAGCGCGGCGCCGGTCTGGCTGCGCGCGGGCTCCACCCGCCGGGCCGCGCGCAGGGCGGCCTGGGTGCGGGCGAATTCCAGAATGCGTTCGGTGAGAACGCTGTTGGAGTCGGCGGCGGCCTTGTCCGCGACGCGGGTGATGCGGCCGGTGGCCCACAGCGCGCCCAGCAGCAGCGGCACGGTCAGCAGTGCGACCACACCCAGCTGCCACGAGATCGGCAGCAGGGCGAGCCCGATCACGATGGGGAGCAGGATGCCCTGAATGATCGGGGTGACCAGATAGCCGACCAGGCCGACCAGATCCGGTCCGGTGGTGGCGATGGCCCGGCGGGTGATGGCGGAATTGTCTTCGTCGAACCAGCGCAACGGAATTCGCGCCACCTGGGTGGACACATCGCGCTGCGCGCGGTTGAGAATGCCGAAGCCCAGGTCGAATCCGATGCGCGAGGCGATGGAATCGATGATCCAGCCCGCGAGCACGGCCACGGTCAGCGCGCCGACCCAGCGCCAGGCGTCGGCCGGGGTGTCGCCGAACAACGCCGACACCAGCGGCACCACGAGTACGACCGCGATGGCGCGCACGATGGTGGAGGTTCCGATCAGGGCCAGATATCCGGCCCAGCGCCGCTGATCCGCGGGCGGCAGCAGGCTCAATACGGTGCGCATCATCGCACGGTCTCCTTCGCGTCGGCGGCGGCGCCGGCATTCCACAGCTGCTGGTAGCGCCCGTCGACGGCGAGCAGTTCTTGATGGGTACCCGACTGGGTCACCCGGCCTTGTTCGAGCACGACGATGCGGTCGACGTCGGTGATGGTGCGCAGGCGATGCGCGATGACCAGCACGGTGCGACCCACCGCGAGCCGGTCCAGCGCCTGCTGCACAAGGTATTCCGACTCCGGATCGGCGAAGGCGGTCGCTTCGTCCAGGATGAGCACCGGGGTGTCGGCGAGTAGGGCGCGCGCGATGGTCAGGCGCTGCTTCTCGCCGCCGGACAGCGTGGCCGCGGAGCCGAGCACGGTGTCATAACCCTGCGGCAGGCGCAGGATGCGTTCGTGCAGTTGGGCATCGCGGGCGGCCTGCTCGATGGCCGCGTCGCTCGCGTCCGGCACCGCCAGGGCGATGTTCTCGCGCACGGTCCCCGCGATCACCTGTGCGTCCTGGAACACGAAGCCGATGCGGGTGTACAGCTCGTCCGGGGTGAATTCGGTGATGTCCCGGCCGCCGACGCGGATCGCGCCGCCGTTGATGTCGTGGAAACGCGCCAGCAGTGCCGCGAGGGTCGACTTGCCCGCACCGGACGGGCCCACCAGTGCGGTGATGGTGCCGGGCTCGAGGGTGAGCGAGATGTCCTGCACGACCGGCACTCCGGGGCGGTAGCCGAAGGTCACGTCGTCGAACACGACATGGCCGGGCTGGTTCTCGGTGCTCGTGCCCGCGGCGCGCACGTCGAGTTCGTTCTCGTCCAGTGCGACCTGGATGTTCTTGGCCGCCAGCCGGCCCTCGCGCAGACCCGACAGGCCGTAGCCGATGCCCAGCAGTCGCGAGCCGAACGTGGTGCCCAGGAACAGGAACGGCAGTAGATCGACCGGCTCGAGGCTGCCGCCGACGATGAGCGCGGTGCCCACGGTCAGGGTGAGCCACAGGAAGGTGACCGGGCGGGTGATGAGGTCCATGACGGACTTCTTGCCGACGAAGGGCCGCTGCCAGTTGTCCAGGAAGCCGATGTACTCGTCGAGGCTGCGCCGGAACGGGGAGGCGGCCGAACCGCCGAATACGCGAATCACGGACTGGCCGTCCAGGTACGAGGTGGCCTCGCCGTTCATCCGCTCGGCCCAGCGCTGCGACTGCATGATCTTGGGGCCGGAGGACGCCATCATGGTCAGCATGGTGAAGACGTAGCCGAGCACGGGCACCAGCAGCACCAGCGCGAGTCGCCAGTCCACCCAGAACAGGTAGCCCAGCACGGCCAGCGGGGCGACGACGGCGGCAACCGCGTCGATGACCGCGTGCGTCACCATGTAGTGCAGGGACAGGGTGTCCGCGGTGATGAGCTTGTTGATCTTGCCCGGTCCGCGAGCGATGAACCAGCCCAGCGGGAGTCGCGCGAGCTTGCCCAGCAACCGGGCGCGCAGATCGCGGCTGAAGCGCGCGTCCACCGCGTGCAGCCAGAATTGCAGGATCGCTTCCAGAACGGCGCCGAGGCCCATCAGGCCCAGGGCCCACAGACCCAGCGTCCAGAGCTTGGATTCCTCTGCCGCGCCGAGCAATTCGCGCGCGAGCTCGACCAGCAGCACGAAGGGCGCGAGCTGGACGAGGGTGATGATGAACTGCAGGACGGCGGCGAACCAGAGCTTGCGGCGGACGCTGTCGAACAGTCGGCTGCCCGCCTGCGAACGCCAGCGGCCGGGGGTGGCGGGCGCGGGGGCCGCGGTGGCGGCGGCGACGGCCGGGGCGGGCGTCGCCGCCACGGCCTCCTCGACGACCGCTGCGGACGCGCCGTTCGCGTCGTGCGCGGCTTGTTTCTCGGCGCCGTCGCGCTCCTTGCCCATGGCGCGGCCGTGCACCCAGTACGCCTGGGCGTAGACATCGGTCTTGGGGAAGCCGAAATCGTCCTTGAGCCGCGCGCGAATGAGCTTGAGCGACTTGGATTCCGGGCCCGCCCACGCGTACCAGTTGGACCAGTCGCGCGCTTCGAGCGCGGCGGCGAAGGAGGCCTCGGAGGTGCGCGGCACCCAGTGCACGCGCGCCAGGGGATGCTCGGTGAGCGGGATCAGCAGATCGTCATCGTGATGCTGTTCGAGGTAGACCTCGACGGCCACGTGCGGCGGCACCGCGGCCAGGATGGAATTGATCGCCGGGATCGAGGCGGAGTCGCCGATCAGCAGGTATCCGGCGGGCAGATCGTCCGGGGTGATGGGGAAGCCCTTGGAGCCGAACGAGGTGACCTCGATGGTCTCCCCGCCCTTGACCCGGCCCGCCCACGCCGAGGCCGGTCCGGCCGGCTCGTGCAGCACGAAGTCGATCGCGAAGCGCCCGTTGTCGAGATCGGCTTCGGCGATGGTGTAGCCGCGCTGGAACTCCGACTCCGAGCCCTCGGGATCCGGGAACCAGATCCGCAGCCAGGCGGTCGGCTCCATCGTGATCTCGTCGAAGAGCGAGGGTGCGGTCAGCCAGACCCGCAGGTATCGCGGTGTGGTCTGTTCTATTTCGAGCACCGTGGCGGTGTGGTACTGAACGCCGAAGGCGGTCAGCACCGCCCCCTGAAAACCTCTGCGCGCCATTCTCGCCTGTCCTCCGATCGGTGTGCGGCGAGTCGACCCCTCCGCCCGGCGTCGCACGCGCGCGTACGACCCCACTGCTTCCGAACCGGAATCCTCACCTCCAACTTTGGTAAGCCTACACATACCCACTGAAAACCGGTGGGTCAGGATCGAACGTCGAGAGGTGGCGGGACTCGACGTCCGAGCCGCCTACCCGCTCGCCGGGTATCGGTCCGTAAGCTGACAATTCGTGTCCGACCGCCAAACGCAGATATTGGAAGCCGCCGTTCGGGTCATCGCCCACGACGGGGTGCGGGGATTGCGCGTGGAGAAGCTCGCGGCCGAGGCCGGGGTGTCCACCGCGCTGATCTATTACCACTTCAAGGATCGGGCGGGGGTGCTGCAGCACGCGCTGCAGTTCGTCAGCGGTAAGGCCGCCCGGTACACCGAGAGCGCGTTCGCCCAGGCCAACCCGCGTGCGGCGCTGGAGGAGATGCTGCTGCTCGAGATCCAGGACGTGCCCGAGGTCCGGGACAACAGCATCGCCTGGGGGGAGCTGCGGGCCAGCGCGGTGTTCAACGACGAACTGCGCGAGCAATTGCGGGCCGGCACCCAGGAATGGGTCGACGACGTCGCCGCCCTCATCGAGCGGGCGCGGGAATCCGGGCTGGCGTTGCGCGAGGTGAATCCCGCCGCGGCGGCCGCCCGGCTCACCACGCTCGTCGAGGGCCTGAGCGAACGGTGGCTGAGCGGCTCGCTCACGGTGGAACGGGCGCGCGAGTTGCTGTCCGGGGCGATCGTCGCCGAACTCGGCCGCGTCTGAGGCGCGCTTCGATCAGGCGGGTTCCTGCTGGGTTGTGCAGTGGATGCCGCCGCCACCCCAGGCGATGGCATCGATGTCGATCTGCACGATCCGCCGGTTCGGGAACAGACGGGCCAGGGTTGTGAACGCGGCCGAATCCGCTTCCGCGTCACCGAATTCCGGCGCGATGACCGCGCCGTTGCAGACGTAGAAGTTGATGTATCCCGCCGCGAAGTCGGCCGACTTGTACTCGGGGCGAACGCGGGTGGGCGCCTTGATGACCTCGACCTGCACGGTGCGGCCGTGCGCGTCGGTCGCTGTCTTCAGAATCTCCAGGTGGCGCTTGGTGACCTCGTGGTCGTAGGACTCGGGGTTGGTGTCCAGGGCCGCCACTACGACGCCGGGACGCACGAAGCGCGCGTAGAAGTCGGTGTGCCCGTCGGTGATGTCCCGGCCCGCGATGCCGGGCAGCCAGATGATCTTCCGCAGGCCCAGGAGCCGGTCGAGTTCGGCCTCGACATCGGATTTGCTCCAGCCGGGATTGCGATTGGCGTTCAGGACGCAGCTCTCGGTGATGACGGCGGTGCCCTCGCCGTCGACCTCGATGCCGCCGCCCTCGAGCACGAGGTCGGTGCGCACCCGCTCCACACCGGCCGCGCGGGTGACGATCTCGGCTACCGCGGCGTCGAAACCGTGCTCCTGCTTGCCGCCCCAGCCGTTGAAGTTGAAGTCGACCCCGGCCCGGCGACCGCCGTCGGAGACGAAGACCGGGCCGGTGTCGCGCATCCACAGATCGTCGATCTCCGCCGGCACCAGTTCGACGTTCGCATCGCCGATCAGCTCGCGCGCGATCGTGAGTTCGGCCGGGCGCACCAGCATGGACACCGGTTCGAAGGCGGCGATCGTCCGCGCGATGGTGGCCAGGTTGCGCCGTGCCTCGGGCAGGACGTCGTCGTAGTTCTCGGCGGTCGCGCCGAAGGCCATCCAGGTGCGCCGATGCGGCTCGCCCTCCTCCGGCATGCGCCAGGTCGATTCGGCTGCGCTGCCGCTGCCGCCGAACGGCGAGCGCGGGAGGATGCCCTGCTGGTTTGCCATGATCAGGCCGCTGACCACGGTGATTCCGGTCTGTACGAATCGGCGTCTCTGCATGTTTTACTCCTGATGTGTCGGGTGATGGGGGATCGGCGGAGATCAGCGGTAGTAGGAATCCGTGGGATAGGGCTCGGTGTCGCGGTATTCGGACGTCGTGCCGTCGACCACGGCCGGATCGGATTCGGGGATGGGTTCGGTGAACAGGTAGACCGCGCCGATGACGGCGGCGATCGTGAGCAGCGCGACCGCGGCCCACAGCACGCCCCTGCGCCGGGGCTTCGGCGGTGTGGGCGCAAAGGTTTTGTTCGGCAACGGTGTCGGATACGGCGGTGCGATGACGGACGGCGGGGCCGTCGCGACGGGTGGTGGGGGCGCGACCGCGGTGCGAGCCGATCGATACGCCGCGTCGGCGGATCGGTACTCCACCGCAGCGGGCGGGAGGATGCGCGCCGCGGGAGCCGTGATCGCCTGCGCGGCCCGGTTGACGCGGCGTCCGGGAACGTGCAGCGCCCGGCGTGCGGCCGCGGCGAATTCGCCCGCGCTCGCGTACCGGTCCTCGGGGTGCTTGGACATCGCGCGGATGATGGCCGCGTCGAGACCCGGCGGCAGGCCCGGCCGCAGCCGGCTCGGGCGCGGCGCGGGGGTCATCAGATGGCCGGAGACCTGCTGCTCGAGACTGTCGCCCGGGAAGGGCCGCGCGCCGGTCAGCGCTTCGTGCAGGACGCAGGCGAGTGCGTAGACGTCGGACTGCGCACTGGCGTGGCCGGTGCTGAACTGCTCGGGGGCCATGTACGCGAAGGTTCCGATCGCCGAGCCCGAGGTGGTCAGCGGCGGCTCGCCTTCGGCGCGCGCGATCCCGAAATCGATGAGGTACACGAAGTTTCGGTCTCCCACCAGGACGTTCGCGGGCTTGATGTCGCGGTGCACCAGCCCCGCGGCGTGCGCGGCGTCCAGGGCCGCGGCGATCTGATCGATGGCGGCGACCGCCGCTTCCGGGTCGAGCGGGCCGTGCCGGGCCAGCAGCGTCTGCAGATCGGTGCCCTCGATCAGGCGCATGTCGAGGTACAGCCGGCCCTCGATCTCCCCGTAGCGATGGATCGGAACCACGTGCGGTTCGCGCAGGCGGGCGGCCGCGTGCGCCTCGCGGCGGAAGCGCTCGCGAAAGGCGGGATCGGCGGCGGTGTGCTCGTGCAGCACCTTCAGGGCCACGAAACGGTCGGTGGTCGTGTCGTAGGCCCGGTAGACCCGGCCCATCCCGCCTTCGCCGATGAGTTCGTGCAGGTCGTAGTGGCCGAACGTACTTGCTTCCACGGGGGTTCTCCTGTCGACCGAGCGAGCCTGTCCGGGCGCTGGGGATTCGGTCGTGTTCCGCAAATGAACTGAAAATCTAGTCAGGATCGTAGCGCATGGCTGTTCTACGGGGTTTGAGATGGATTGTCGGTAGCTGTGTTCACGCAGATGAAGGCACTGTGAAAGCCGCCTCACTAGCTGGACTGAAAATTCAGTCAGAACTATCGTGAACCTCGGGTCGCACGGCGCGGCCACCCGTCGCGCAGGCGGCGGATCGACAACCGGTCAGGAGTACGGCGGCATGGGTGAGAGCAGATTCGCGCGAATGGGTGAGGCGCTCGGCGCGCTGCTGCTGGGCGACCCCGGCGACGCCCAGGACGATGGGCGGCGCTGGATCATGCCCGACGAAGCCGACCCGCACCGGCGCACCTGGATGGCGTTCGGCGCGAGCAAGGACGTGTGGGGACGGCATCTGCTCGCGCAGGTGCGCCACGATCTGGCCACCATCGCCACCACGATCGCGCGCTTCGAGCCGGTGTCGATGCTGGTCCGGCCCGATGAGCTGCATATCGCCCGGGAGTTGATCGGCGGCGCGAACGTCGAACTGGTCCCCGCGCCGCTGGACGACCTCTGGATGCGGGACACCGGGCCGGTCTTCATCACCGGCGAAAAAGGCCGGGCCGGAATCGATTTCAACTTCAACGGCTGGGGCGGTAAACAGCAGCACCGCCGCGATCGCAAGGTCGCCGAGCTCGTCACCGCGCACGCGGGTGTGGAGCGGCTCGAGACCGATCTGGTGCTCGAGGGCGGCGGTATCGAGGTCGACGGCCAGGGCACCGCCGTCATCACCGAAAGCTGTGTACTGAACGGCAATCGCAATCGGGGCTGGCGCAAGGGTGACGTCGAGGCCGAGCTGCGCTACCTGCTGGGTCTGGAGAAGATCATCTGGCTGCCCGGTATCGCGGGCTACGACATCACCGACGGGCACACCGATTTCTACGCGCGCTTCGCCGGGCCGGGCGCGGTCGTGGCGGGCCTGGACAACGACCCGAATTCCTTCGACTACCAGGTCACCCGAGCGCACCTGGAAATCCTGCACGCCGAGACCGACGCGCGCGGAAGAAAATTGCGGGTCGAGGTGATTCAGGGTCCCTCGCGAGTTCGCCCGCAGTACGACTGCGAGGACTTCGCG
Source organism: Nocardia sp. NPDC005978 (assembly GCF_040614455.1). Classification (NCBI taxonomy): domain Bacteria; kingdom Bacillati; phylum Actinomycetota; class Actinomycetes; order Mycobacteriales; family Nocardiaceae; genus Nocardia; species Nocardia sp. NPDC005978. The sequence continues at coordinate 10,844 of NZ_JBEXUS010000138.1, read as the reverse complement.
GCCGGATATATCAATTTCTACGTGTGCAACGGTGCGGTCATCGCGCCGCAATTCGGTGATCCCGAGGCGGATTCGGCGGCCTTCGCGACCTTGCAACGGCTGTTCCCGGACCGGCAGATCGTGCAGATCGCCATCGATGGCATCGCCGCCGGTGGGGGCGGTATCCACTGCACCACGCAGCAGGAGCCCGCGGTCTGAGCCCGTCCGCTCGGAAAGGGTTGGACGGCTTGTGAATTGCGCTGCGCGCGACGGAGGAAATTGTGGTCCGCCGCACTCGGCGTGAATCAAATCGCTTGCGGCGCACTGTTATGAGCGACGGTGCGGGGTATGTCTGAGGAAGGCGCAAATGCGCCGATCCGAAAAAATACCGTCGAAGGAGAGCGAAACCTGATGAATACACGTGACACCTCTCTGTTGCGGGCGCAGCTGCGTTCGGTACGTGCTCTGACCAATACCGAGATCCAGATCGCCGAGACCCGGACCGGGCAGGCGCGCACGGAAGCGGTACGCGAGGAGCTGGCGACCAACGCGGCCAACGCCCGTGCTCGGGCCGAGGCGATCGGGTCGGCCGAGCGTGAACTGGGTGGGGTGCCGGAGGTCATCGGACCCTTCCTCGGCAAGGCCACGGCCGTGGTGAAGACGCTGCGGGAACAGGCCCAGCCGTTCGATGAGGCGCTGCTCGGCGATCTCGCGCTCGAGCATCAGCTGCTCGACCGCGCCCGCTACATCAAGGCGCTGGCGACCAACGCGCGCGAGCCGCAGGTGGTCGCGCTGGCCGATCGCCTGATCAAGGCGCATTCGGCGACCGTGAGCTGGCTCGGCACGGTGCTGGCGGAGGAGGCACTGGGCGGTCCGGCGGCGTTGCGCCGCACCCCCTTCCAGGCCGTCACCGGCACCGCGGTCAAACTGGCGAACCTCCCGGTGACCTGGTCCACACGCGGCATCGACCGCACCCTGGACGCGTTCCGCTCGGCCCCGCCCGCCCTGAACGAGCTGCTGTCCCGCGGCGCGCACGTCGGCGACGTGGCGGTGAAGTCGCTCGGGGCGTCGCGCGACGCGGTGCTCGAGAGCGTCGAGGAGGTGACCCGCCGCGAGGGCGAGACGCGCGCGGCCGATTCGGTGCACGCGGCCCGGACCGCGACCGGTGTCCTGCACCCCGCCGAGCTCCCCATCCGCCGCTTCGACGAGCTGAATGTCACCCAGGCGTCGGCCAAGCTCAAGGAGCTGACCGAGCCCTCCGACATCCGCGCCGTCCTGGCATACGAGGAGGCGAACAAGAACCGCCACGGCGTGGTCGCGGCCGCCGAGAACCGCCTCGCCGCGATCGCCCAGGATGTCGCGGGCCTGAATTGACCGCCCCGCGACGATGTCCGACGGTTGCGGGTTCCGAATGACCACGGCCCCTTCGGACGTCGGAAGAAGTAGTACGACGGTGGCCCCCTCCCCGGAGGGGGCCACCGCCGTTTTTACTGGCTCCTCCTCCACCGGGCGCGGGCGCGGGCGAACGCGGCTCCTATCCCGCTGCCGGCTCCCGTGACCAGTGCGGTAGCTGCTCGATTCTGGTTCGCGGATCGCATCTGCATTCCTTCCGATGGGCCGTCGTATTGTGCTGGGACGCGGGGTCAGTGGGGTGTGGGGGACAGGAACTGATCGACGAGGGTGTTGAACTCGGCGGGGCGTTCGAGCATCGGGAGGTGGCCGGTGCGGGGGAGGATTCGTACCGTACGGGGGGTTGGGGCGGCGGCGGCGAAGGCGTGCAGGTCGGGGGGTGGGGCTATCCGGTCCTGGGCGCCGCCGATCAGGAGGGTGGGGTGGGGGAGGGTCAGGGCGGGGGTGAAGTCGTAGCCGAAGCCCTGGCGGAGGGTGGCCAGGGTGCCGGGAGCTCCTGCGCCGGAGAGGAAGTGTTCGACGGTGGTTTTCGGGATCTCCGCGGGATGGGGGACGTAGGGGGCCAGGGCCAGGTGGCGGGCCCAGGGGGTGCGGGCTATCAGTGATTGGAGCGGGGATGGGAGGGGGAGGCCCGCGGTGGCGGCCTCTATCAGGAAGTTCGCCAGTTTCGGGTCGCGGCGGAGTGTGGCCAGGGGTGCTTCGAACAGGGACAGGACCGAGGTGATCGGGCCGCACGCGAGGACCACGCGGTTGATCGTGTGGGGATTTCGGGTGGCGGCCTCGCAGGCCACGAGGGTGCCCATGGAATGGCCGGCGATGTCGATGTGGTTGGCGTCGTGGGTGATTCGCAAGGCTTCGATGACGGCCACCGCGTTGGCGATGGCCGGGGTGCGCGGCCGCTCGGAATCGCCGAAGCCGGGGAGGTCGACCGCGATCACGCGGCGGGTTCGGGCCAGGGCCGGAATCGTCGGCGCCCAGTGTCTGCGGCATCCGCCCAGGCCGTGGACGAGTACGCAGAGGCCCGGGCCGGTTCCGGCCAGCGTGTAGGCGACTCGCCGGCCGTCGACCAGCAGGTCGTGTCGTTCCATTCCTGTTGTGACGTCGGCGGTTTCGGTCTCGTCGAGTGTCGTGTTCGTGCCCATCAGGCCCCCGCCCCTTCGCGATGCTGTCGCGGACTGTGTGAATGTCACTGGCCGAGTGCAAGTGACTTGCAAAGACTAGCGATGCTCGGATAGTCCCGCAAGGACCTGCCCGGCCGGCACAGGCGCTCGCGTATCGTGCTCTGGTGCCTGCCTCCGCCCGCCCGTCGCAGCAGCCCAGCCTTCTCGAACGCCGGAAGACGCGGGCCATGCTGGAGATCCAGGACATCGCGCTCGGACTCTTCGAATCCGATGGGTACCGCAAGGTTTCGGTCGAACAGGTCGCGGCCGCCGCGGGCATCTCCGCGAGCACGATCTACCGCTACTTCGGAACCAAGGAACAGCTCGTCGTCTGGGATCACGTGGACGCACAGGCCCTGACCCTGCTGACCGCCGATACCCGGGTGCTCACACCGGCCGAACTGCTGGCCGAGGTGGCCGCGCTGGCCCCGGCCGTCATCGCGGCGCTCGTCGATCCGGGCGAGGAACAGCGCATCGTCCGCCGGGTGCGGTTGATGACCTCCGAACCCGAGGTTCGCACCGGCGAGCTGCTGCAGATCCATGCCCTGGAACGGCACGTCCGCGCGCTGCTCGCGCATCGCCTCGGCCGCGACGACAACGACCTCGCGATCCGCTACGCCGCCGCGCAGGCCGCGTGGGGCTACCTCGCCGCCGTCGATCATTGGGCCGCCACCGATTTCACCGAACCACTCGGTGCGGTGCTCGGGCGCGCCACCGGCCTCATGATCGAAGCCGTTGCGGCGGTGCTGAACGCGGCCGAGTGACGCGAATCCTCGGCTACACGGTTTTCGGGCGCGGGTCCATGCTTTCGTGACCGCTTTCCGGACGCCTCGGCGGGTGATTATCCGGCCGCCCGCCGCCGCGTCCGGATGTTGGTCTCCGACATTGCGTTACGGACTAGGAAAATGCCGCCGATGTAACTGTTTCGCCGACAGGATTGAGCGCCAGCAATTTCTGGGTACATCCAGCTGGAGCCGGGCGAGTCCCGGAGGATCTAAAAGTTAAGAAGTACCACCATGCGTAGAGCAACGGCGCTCTTCGCCGCATTACTGCTGGCCCTGCTCCTGTCCGTGACCGCTGTGTCCGGCGCCGAAGCCAAGGCCGATGTCTGCGTTGGCGATTGGGCAATCGGTGTCGGCGGACTCGGCGACAATACGTCGTCGACGTTCATCCCATTTGTTAATCAGCCCGTCGGTTACAACTCGTTGGACCCGATGTCGGGCCTGAACGAAATCAACCGGCTCTTCTGGCAGCATCGCAACCAATGCCCGGGAGACCACATCCGCCTTATCGGGCACAGCGAGGGCGCGGGCTTGGTGCACGCGTGGGTCACCGCGAATCAGGGTGTGGACAATGCCAACGCCATTCTGCTGGCCGATCCCAAGCGGCGCGGCGGCCCCGGCTGGGGCGGGCTGGCCTCGACCCCCGGCAGTGGCATCATCGGCTATCCCCTTGCGGGCGTCGATGATTGGTTCGGTGGTTTCCCGGTGCTGACCGTCTGCAATCGCGACGATCAGATCTGCGACACCTCCGCTGGTTGGTGGGGGTACCTCTTCGGAGGCGCGCATCAGCGTTACGATTTCAACGTCTGGAACTACGGCGCCTGGGATTCCGGCGTCTGGTACCGGTAGACGGTGATTCATGGGGATCAGTAGCCGTGCGGCACTGGTCCCCATTGACCGAACCCACGCCCGAGGGAAGTGCACACCGCCGCGCCGTTGAAGGTGAGCTGGCAGGTGGCGCCCGCGTGGGTGACGGAGAACTGCGGGTCGTGATAACTGGCCTGATTCAACCGCGGCAGGGCCGGGTTTCCGCCGGGCAGTGTATGGCTGCCGTTGGAGTTCCACTCCGGATGCGCGGGCCAGCCCGACGAATCGATGATGATCGCGGGCACGTTCGGCAGCGAGATCTGCATGCCGGCGACGAGAACATTCATACTGGCGGCCGGGACGGCGAGGTCGCAGCCCAGGACGCCGTCCCCGCGAATCGAGCAGTTCCAGTTGCCGAGCGCGAAATACAGTGTGTCGCCGACCAGTGCCGGGCCGGGCGCCGGGTCGGCGTGGGCCGGGGTCACACCCAGCAGGCACGCCAGGGTTCCGATGATTACTCCGCAAACCCTTGCGACGATTGTATTTCCAGCTCTGGACACGGTACTTCCTCTAGGTGTTTCCGACGCTCGCCATGGCCCCGACCATAGAAAAAAGCTATCACCAATTGATGCAAGCGCAAGAGACCTGTCCAGGCCCCTTACATGCTAATTCGGGGGCGGTTACGGGTTGATCGGTCTGGTTACCGCGACAGAACAGCAGTTCCGAGGTCCGGCAGAGCGTTTCGAAGCTGTCAGCCGAGTTGTCCGGGCACCTTGACAGGCCGCGGCAGGAACCCGGTCTCGATCAGGTGTTCCAGATGCCGATCGATCAGATCGCAGCTCATGGGCGGGCACGAGATGCCGGACCGGACCAGCGCGCGGCGGGCATTGGTGTCATCCCAGCGGCACGGCCCGGGGCCGCTCAGCGAACTGATGATCAGCGCGCGGGCCATTCCCAGGTCGGTTCGGGCGGCCTCGGACAGCGCCGTGAGGAACTGCGGGACCGTGGCGGATCGCACGGGAATGCCGGTGGCGCGCAGTCGTTCCAGCACCGTGCCGACCGGAATGGAAGTGTGGTTCACCAGGTGGTGGACCGGCGCGTGCCGGTGTTGTGCCGGTGGGCGCGCCACCGAGTACGCGATCGCGGCGGCGACGTAGTCCGCGGGCACCAGGCTCAGGGGTTCGGGCGGTGCGGGCGGCGCCATGCCCAGCCGGGCGATCGCCCGAATCACCGTCCAGAAGGCGTCATCCGTACCGGTCGCGCCGGTGCCCGCGGGTCCGCACACCCGATCGGGCCGATGGATGAGCACCGGCAGCCCGCGTGCGGCCGCCTGGGTCATCAGCATCTCGCCGACCCATTTGCCGACCACGTACCCGCTCGCGTCACCCGGTCGCTCGGGCACCCGTTCCGGAACCGGGCCGTGCGGCCGGGCCGCGACCGAGGTCGAGGATACGAAGTGCACTGGGATCGCGCCGCGATGGCAGGCTAGCCGCAGCACCGACACCGTGCCGAGCACATTGGGAACGCGCAGGCGCTCATAGGATTCGGCGTGATTGACGCGCGCGCCGTTGTGCACGATCGCGTCGGCTGTCGTGGCCAGCCGCTCGTAGTCGGCGCTCGTGAGGCCGAAGCGCGGCGCGCCGAGGTCCCCGGGCACGGCGATCACGCGCCGCATGAGGGCGGGGCTCCACAGGCCGTATCGGCGCAACGCCACCGCGATTCGCGCACGCGCCGCGCCCCGGTCCGTCGCCCGCACCAGGCACAGCACCCGGACCCCGAGCCGAAATGCCAGCTCGTGCACCAGATATGCGCCGAGGAACCCGCTGGCACCGGTGAGCAGCACGGAGTCGAGACCGGCGGGTCCCCGGCCGCCGGGCGCCACGGCGGCATCCAGCACCGCATCGCCGAGGGCACGGGCCGGGATCGGCGTCGAATGTCCTGCCCCCGTGGTGAATCCGCCCAGTTCGGCCAGTGATCTGGGTCGTGCGAGCATTCCCATCGCGGCCCGTCCCTTCGCCCCCGGCAGTGGGTCGATGCTAGGGCGATGGCGGGGAGTGTCAGCAGACCCCGATTCCTGTGCCACCGGTCTCGGTGACCGGGACGCGGGCTGGTGTCGGCGCGTGGGTTCGGCGCTCGTTCGGCAAATTTCATCTTGATCTTCAAAATGGGCTGCCTGCCTGTTCAGGGCTGTATTGTCCGGCGAGAACCTGTTTCAGGTTCGACTACCTGGACATCTGACTTACATTCATTTCGGATTCTCGTCCGCCGGGGTGTCCCGGCGTGATCTACTGCTCGCCAGTTCGGGTGAATCAGCGCCTCGGTGACGACATCGAAGGGCACCCGGCTGTACGTGGAGGCAAAGATGGTGGATAGAGGAACGCAGCGAGCGGCAGGCTCGTTGGCCGCGTTCGCGGTCGCGGCCGGTTTCGCGGCCGCGATGATGCCGGCGGCTTCGGCTGCGCCGGGATCGATCACCTGGGAAGACGGGAACAGCAAGTTCACCCGCACGGTGTCGAACACGACCCCCAAGGTCGGCGACATCGTGACCGTCACGACGAAGTGGGAGCGGACCGGCATTCCGGTCGAGTACATCTACAACGTCAAGGATCTCAAGCCCGCCTGCCTGACCCCCGTCGCGGGCTCGGCCAAGATGGGCGGCGACCAGGTCTCGCTGGACACCTCGTCCTCGGATTGGGTGCGCGCGGAGTTCGGCATCACCAAGTACCCGGTGTACCCGAACATCAACCCGAAGTCGCAGACCTTCGAGGTGCAGTACAAGGTGGGCGTCAACTGCGCCCGCGACACCCCGCTGCCGACCTCCATGCACTACGGCGGCTCCCTGGGCGACGGCACCTACCAGGGCAAGGGCCCGAGCATCACGGTCTCCAGCGATGCGCTCTCGACCACCGCCCTGGCCGACGTCTCCGGCGCCAAGGTCGGCGTGGCCGTGACCCTGGAGGCGACCGTCAACCCGGCCGCGGCCGGCGGCACCGTGCAGTTCAAGGCGGGCGACAACGTCCTGGGTGACATCCCGGTCAACGCGAACGGCAAGGCCACGATCGTCTGGACCCCCGGCGCGGCCGGCTCCTACACGATCGGCGCGACCTTCTCCGGCCGCGAAGGCGTGGCGGGCTCGACGACGACCAAGACGGTCACCGTCGCCGAGCAGCCCACCGATCCCGAGCCCCCGAAGCCCAGCACGGGTTCGTTCGGCTAGGAGTTCCGCACTCCCGAATCCGGCTGTGACCGAGAGTCTTCGGTCGCAGCCGGTTCGCGTTCAGGCCCGGCGCCGGTCCCAGCCGGGGTATCGGGAATAGGTTTGCTCCGGGTGGACCGTGATCACGTCCAGTTGTCGCATCAGCGACTCGGGCACTCGGCAGCCGGTGAAATGCTCGGGACCGGGAACGATCACGGCCCGGGCGTCCAAGCGTGTGGCCTGGGCTTTGAGCCTGGCCAGCGGCGGGCGGCCGGAGGTCGGATCGAACAGCACCATCAGGGCGAAGTCGTAGCCGAGGCCGGCGGCGAGTTTCCGAATCTGCCCTTCGTCCCACAGCTGGGACATGCCGGAAATATCTGTCCGAAGATAGCCGAGACATGTTGGCCTGTATCGCATTTCGGATCTGTCCTCGCGATCGCCGGGATAGTCGTCATCGGGCGTCCCATAGGAATCGAGTTCGAGCACGCCGCCCGGGAACTCGACAAGCCGGGTAGTCCTCGCCATCGCGCCCCTCGGGTCACCAGCCGTGTGTGGGGAAGTTCGACGCGGATGAATCCATCGCGCCGAAGCCTCGGCTCCGACGCTAGAGAGCAGCCCCGGTCGCGAGCCAGAATCATGCTCGAAGATGCTCGGGCATTGTCATCGCTCTTCCATTTGGTCTCTGCTGGAGGATCATTGAGAGGTTCGAGCATGACCGTGCATTAGATCCGATTGGAGACTGATCATGCGGGTTCATTTTCTCGGTAGGGGCGACTCTGAGGGTGGCGGGTGCCCGACCATGTACGACACCGACCGGGCGACCTATGTCGTTCAGGGCTGGAAGACCGAGACGGCCGGAACGATCGAGATCCCGCAGCGGCTGCTGGGATTCATCCATCCCGATACGTACATCGACTCGGCGATGATCGACACGGGCAGAGGGACTTTCGCGCTCTCCGGAATTCCGGTGACCGATTGCGAAGCGCTCGCGCAAATGGATATCTACCCCAACGAGACGGCCATCGAGGTGCCCAAGGCGGAGAGGACGTTCTACGGCGATGCTGCTAGTGCAGGGTGAGGCTTTCGATGACCTGTTTCGTGCGGCGAAACGTGAAGCCTTTCACCTCGAAGTGCGCGATGACTATTACTCGGCGGACTACGGGCCGCTCCTTCGGTTCCTGGCCGGCGAGGCGGAGGACTACGAGTGGTTTCAACCGTGGTTGAGGCTGGTTCGTGACACCGTGAGTCGCGGGGTTGCGATCAATCGTGCGCGGGTCGTGTCGAATCCGCACAATGACTACACCCGGTACGCGAGACATGTCGCCCGCCTGAACATGGCGGCGGGCGAACAGGTGCGCTACCTCTCGCGCGAGCTGATCGACGCGGAGCAGTTGACCCGCGACGACTGGTGGCTCTTCGACGATTCCGTCGTGGCGTTCACGGTGTTCGAGCCCGAGGAGAACGGGCGATGGCTCGGCGCGGCGGTCACCACCGATCCGCGGATCGTCGAATACGTCCGGGGCGTGAAAGAGCGGGTGTGGGCAATGGCGACTCCGTTGCCGCGGTACGAGGACTCGTGACCGGCTCGATCGACCAGGCGAGGGAGGCTCTCGGGGCACGCCTTCGGGAGCTTCGCCTCGATGCCGGGATGACGGGCAGCGATCTCGCCCGCCGGGCCGGCTGGCATCAGACGAAGATCTCGAAGATCGAATACGGCAGGACCAAGCCCACCGACGCCGACGTCCGCGCGTGGTGTGTGCACACCGGCTCCGAGGCGCAGATCCCCGACCTGATAGCGACCCTGCGGAATCTCGAGGCCGCGTGGCTCGAATGGCGGCGGGTGCTCGGGACCGGAACCACACGGCGACAACAGCTGTCGATCAAGCTGGAAGCCGAGACCGAGGTGATGCGGGTGTATCACCCCTTCCTGGTGCCCGGTCTGCTCCAGACCGCGGAGTACGCCGAGGGCGTCCTGCGCAGCGTCGTCGACTTCCAGCGGGTGCCGGACGATGTCGATGAAGGCGTATCCAAACGCATGGAACGCCAGCAGATTCTGTACCGGCGCGACCATCGGTTCCACTTCGTCATCGCGGAACAGGCATTGCGCACGTCGGTGGGCAGTGATCAGACGATGATCGGTCAGCTCGATCGGCTACTGGCCGTTCTCGGCATGCCCAGGGTCGTCCTCGGCATCGTCCCGGCCGAATCGCCCTACCGGGTGTCGATGACGAACTTCCTCATCTTCGACAACACGCGGGTCATGGTCGAGACCGTGACGGCCGAGCTGACGATCACCCAGCCCCGGGAGATCGCCCAGTACGGGCGGGCGTTCGACGTGCTGGCGAGCCAGGCGGTGACGGGTGAGGCCGCCCGGGCACTGATCCGCCGGGCGGTCGAAGCGCGCCTCAAGTGAAGGCGGCCGTCCGGACCGGAATCCGTCGAAACGCGGGGGAGTTCGAGGGCGAGTGTCCGGTTCGGCCGTTAGGGTCGGGGGATGGCCGGTAAGTCTGGTTCGCCCGCGGTGGAGGTGGCGGTCGGGGACTTCACGGTGCGGGTGTCGAACCCGGACCGGGTGTATTTCCCCGCGACCGGGGCCACCAAGCTGGACCTGGTGCAGTACTACCTGAGCGTGGGGGACGGGATCGTCAACGCTCTGCGGGAGCGGCCCTGCATGTTGCATCGGTTCCCCAAGGGGCTGCCGGGTGGGAAGGTGCATCAGAAGCGGGTGCCGGCCGGAGCGCCGGAGTGGATTCCTACCGTGCAGCTCTACTTTCCGCGGTACGGGCGGACCGCGGACGAGTTGTGTGTCGAGAAGCTTGCGGACGTCATCTGGGCCGTGCAGATGTCCACGGTCGAGTTTCATCCGTGGAACTCTCGGCGGGCCGACACCGAGATGCCGGACGAGTGGCGGATCGACCTCGACCCCATGCCGGACTGTCCGTGGTCGAGGGTGCAGCGGGTCGCGGGGGTCGTGCACGAGGTGCTCGACGAGCTGGGGGCCGTGGGGTGGCCCAAGACCTCGGGCGGCAAAGGGTTGCACGTGTATGTGCGGACCGTGCCCGAACTCGGATTCCAGGACGTGCGGCGGGCCGCACTGGCCTTCGCCCGCGAGGTGGAGCGGCGCGCGCCGAAAGACGTCACCACCGCGTGGTGGCGTAAGGACCGCGACCCCGCGCAGCTGTTCGTGGACTACAACCAGAACGCGCGGGATCACACCATCGCCGCCGCGTACTCGGTGCGCGGGGTTCCGGAGGCCACGGTCTCCACCCCCATCCGCTGGGACGAGATCCCGGACGTACACCCGAACGACTTCACCATGGCGACCGTCCCGCCCCGCTACGCCGACCTCGGCGACCTGCACGCGGGCATCGACGACGCGGTCTTCGACCTCGCACCCCTGCTGGAATGGGCAGACCGGGACAAGATCACGGTCGATCTGGACGAGGGTTCCGAGGACTGATCGTGCCGATCACGTAGAAAGCCCCCGCGCGTACTGCCGTTGCAGTACGC
>NZ_JBEXUS010000137.1:0-19630 GCF_040614455.1 Nocardia sp. NPDC005978 | reverse complement strand
GCAGCCTGACCTGCCCAACTGCACCCCGCTGGTACTCGCTATCCAGGCCGTTCTCCCCCGGGAGGGCTGGAACCGCAGCCCGACCTCCCCAACCGCACCCCGCTGGTACTCGCTATCCAGGCTGCTCGCCCCCGGAAGGGCTGGAACCGCAGCCCTTCCCACCGATCGCACCCCGCTGGGTCTCGTTATCCAGGCTGCTCTTCTGCGGTAGGGCTGATACCGCCGTCGAGGCTCCCAACCGGGCCACGCTCGTAGTCCGCTGTCCAGGCTGCTTTGCCCCGGGAAGGCTGGAACCGCGCCCGGCGCTCCCAACCCGGTCCCCGCTGGTACTCGTTATCCAGTCGTCCGCCGACTCGACCGATCCTCCGCCGACACCCCCAGAGTCGGCTACGCATCCACACTGCCGGATCCCCCAATCAGCCCGGTAGTTCTGGTACGCATCCGCCGCACCCAACGTCCCGACACTGGTCCTCGAAGTCCAGTCGCCCGTCAACACTGCCGACAGCCCAACGCTCCGATAGCCCTCAGGCCGGCCACGCATCCACCAGAACCAAACTCCGCCAAGCGGCCTGGCCCCGAGACCGCCATCGAACTGTCAGCCCCTCCAACATTTCGACCCACAAGCTAGGCGTCGGCCGGAGCAGCAGGCTTCAATCCAGGCTTCTTCGCGATCCCCTTCATTGCCAGCCCCTTGGCCGGAGCGGGCGCAACCGGCGACGCCGTGGGAACCGTTGCCGCCTGCTCGGTATCGGCAGCGGAAGCCGCAGACTTCGCGCCAGGAGCTTTGGCGGCGCCCTTCATCGCGAGACCCTTACCGGGGGCCTTCGCCGGACCCTTCATGGCCAGACCCTTGACGGGGGCGGCCGGAGCCGCCGCCTCGGGAGCCGTTGCCGCGGACTCGGTTTCGGCGGCGGCGGGGGCCGCGGCCTTCGCGCCGGGTGCCTTGGCCGGGCCCTTCATGGCAAGACCCTTGCCACCGGGGGCCTTGAGTCCGCCCTTCATGCCCAGGCCACCCTTGGCCGGAGTCGGCGCGGCCGGAGCCTCCGCCGAATCGGTTGCCGCGGGCGCGGTCTCGGCGGCGGGAGCCTTCGCACCCGGAGCCTTCAGGCCACCCTTCATGCCCAGGCCCTTGCCGCCGGGGGCCTTCAAGCCGCCCTTCATGCCCAGACCGCCACCGGTGGGTGCGGCCTTGGCCTCGGCCGGAGCCGCCTCGGCCACAACCTCGGGCTCGGGCTCGGGTTCGGCGACCGGTTCGGGCTCTTCGACCTTGGGGACCTGAATCACCTTCAGGTTCTCGGTCATCGCCGCCGCGTCGATCCGGTCGATCGACTGCAGCATCAACTGCGCCACATCCACGACCTCGACACCCTGACCGACCTCGCCACCATCCTTACGAGCGGTCACACCGTCGGTCAGCATGACCCGGCAGAACGGGCAACCGGTCGCGATCATCGACGGCTCGTTACCGCCGTTCAACGCATCCAATGCCTCATCGACACGATCGACGTTGATGCGCTTACCGAGCTGCTCCTCCATCCACATACGAGCACCACCCGCGCCACAGCACATCGACCGCTCACCATGGCGCGGCATCTCCAGCAGCTTGGAGCCCGAAGCCTCCATGAGTTCACGCGGGGCGTCGTAGATCTTGTTGTGCCGGCCCAGGTAGCACGGGTCGTGGTAGGTGACGTTCTGCGCCACCGGGGACACCGGGATCAGTTTCTTGGCCCGCACCAGACGGTTCAGCAACTGGGTGTGGTGCACGACCTCGTAGGTGCCACCCACCTGCGGGTACTCGTTGTTCAACGCGTTGAAGCAATGCGCACACGTGACGACGATCTTCTTCTTCGCCTGCTCCACACCCTCGAACAGCGAGTTCAACACCTCGATGTTCTGCATCGCCAACTGCTGGAACAAGAATTCGTTACCCGCACGACGCGCCGAGTCACCGGTGCAGGTCTCCTCCTGGCCCAGCACCATGAACTTCACACCCGCGGTCGCCAGGAGTTCGGCCACGGCCTTGGTGGTCTTCTTCGCCCGGTCCTCGTACGCACCGGCGCAACCCACCCAGAACAGGTACTCGTACCCGTCGAACGAGTCAGCGTCCTTGCCGTAGACCGGGATCTCGAAATCGACCTCGTTGATCCAGTTCAACCGGTCCTTGGCGTTCTGACCCCACGGATTGCCCTTGTTCTCCAGGTTCTTGAACAACCCGGCGAGCTCGGACGGGAACTCCGACTCGATCAACACCTGATACCGGCGCATATCGATGATGTGATCGACGTGCTCGATATCGACCGGGCACTGCTCCACACACGCACCACACGTCGTGCACGACCACAACACCTCGGGATCGATGATCCCGTTCACATCCTCATGCCCCACCAGCGGACGCTCCGCCTCCGCACGATCCGCGTCGGAAAGCTTGCTCGCATCCCCACCGGCAAGCAGATACGGCGCTTTCGCATAGGTGTGATCGCGGAGCGACATGATCAGCAGCTTGGGCGACAACGGCTTTCCCGTATTCCACGCTGGGCACTGGCTCTGGCACCGACCACACTCGGTGCAGGTGGTGAAGTCCAGCAGGCCCTTCCAGGTGAAATCCTCCACCCTGCCTACGCCGAAGACGTCGACATCGGGATCAGCCGTCTCCATCTCCAGCACCGTGCCGCCCGAGATCATCGGTTTGACGGCTCCGAGTGCGACACTGCCGTCGGCTTCTCGTTTGAAGTAGATGTTCACGAATGCCGACAGTCGATGCCACGCCACACCCCAGGTGAGCTTGCGGCCGATCAGGTACAGGAAAGCCGCTCCGGCAAGCATTTTCACGAAGGCCGCTGTCGATATCAGCAACGGACTCGCGGGCAGCAATCGCGCGATCTGCATGGTGAACAGATCACTCGCGGCATGCCCGCCACCGTAGGTTGCGATCTTGCCACCCTTGACCAGCAGATCACTGACTCCGTGCACGATGACGATCGATTCGATCGCATACGCCGCAAGGAAATTCGAGCCGCTGAAGCGCGAGAGTCGCTCGGGCCGGCGCGGATGATTCCGCTGCCGGATCACGATCAGCGCGATGATTCCGGCGATGGTCGTCACCGCGAGAATCTCCGCGAGCAGGTGGTACCAGCGACTGTCCCCGATCAGCGGCCAATGGAATCGCGGATCGAAAGTCTGCCCGTACGACTCGAAGTAGAAAACCATCCCGAGCAGGAAGCCGACCATCACCAGCCAGTGCGCCCACCCCACCGAACGGAATTTGTTCATCCGCGTATGCGCTACGACTTCGATGGCGAGTGTGCGCAGTCGCGGCACGATGGGCCGCCATCGCGAGTGATCCGGCTGCCCCGCTCGCAGCACTCGGACCATGCGCGTGAGCCCGATCGCAAGCGATGCCCAACTCAGCGCGGTGATGATCGCTCCGATGATCCCCAATGTGATCGTCGCCAAACTCACGATGCCAACCCCCGGTTCCGAGCAGAACCAACCGGCAACAGCTTATGTTACCCGTCAGTAACTTCCGTATCTGTCGCCAAATTATCACCGATTCACGGCGCGCGGAAGCCCCCTCGGGCAGTGGCCGGAAACACGTCGGCAACCGTCAGTTCCACTGCGACAGTGGATACTTGACGGTTGCCGAGAATGCGCGGAGGGAGGTTTCCGGCTAGGTCACCATTCGACGGGCAGCGAGCGCATCCCGTATACCATGTCCTCGAATTTGAAGTCGATCTCCTCGATCGGGGTCACCACGCGCAACTCCGGCAGGCGGCGGAATACCGACTGCAGCACCATTCCGAGTTCGGTTCGGGCGAGCTGCATCCCGATGCAGTGGTGGTGGCCGTATCCGAAGGCGACGTGCGGATTGGGGTTCTCACGCTGCACATCCAGGATTTCGGGATTCTCGAAGGCGGCTGGATCCCAGTTCGCGGCTGCCAGGTCGAAGACGATGCCCTCGCCCGCGCGGATGATGTCGTCGCCGACTTCGATGTCCTCGACCGCGACGCGGCGCAGCCCGGTGTCGACGATGCTCATGAAGCGCATCAGCTCGTCGACGGCACTGTTCAGCACCTTCGGATCGTCGGTGTCGCGGATGATCGCGAGCTGGTCGGGTCGCTCGAGCAGTGCCACTACCGACAGACTGATCATGTTGGCGGTGGTTTCGTGCCCGGCGGCCAGCATGCCGACGGCCTGGAGTGCGGCTTCCCACGATTCGAGCTTGCCGTCCCGGATGAGTTCGGCCATGTCGCTCAACATGTCCTCGCCCGGATTCGCGGCCTTGGTTTCCAGCAGTTCGTTCAGGAATGCCAGCATGTCGATGGTGATCTGCTGCTGCTCGGCCGCTGAAGTTCTGCTGTCGAAGCCCACTTCGGTGGCGCGCTCGAAGAAGGCGTGGTTTTCATAGGGAACTCCGAGCAGTTCGCAGATGACTCGCGACGGTACCGGCAGTGCAAGCGCGGCAACGAGATCCGCGCTCGAACCGCTCTCGATCATCGCGTCGAGGCACTCGTCGATGTGCTTCTGGATCGCCGAGTGCAGGCTCTCCAGCCGCTTGGGCGTGAACGGCTTGGCGAGCATGCGCCGGAAGCGGGCGTGCTCGGGACCATCGGTGTTGAACATGGTCTTGGGCGACATGCCCGCTACCGTCTTCATGCCCTCGCTGATATGCGGATAGCTGGGCAGATGGTTGTCGGATTTGACCTGCGGGTGCACCAGCAGTCGGCGCGTATCCTCGTGTCCGGTGACGAGTCGCGGGTGCTTGCCGCGCTCCCAGGTCCGGACTGTCGAAACACTCCCCGCCGCAGCGAGTTCGGCAATGGACGACGCGGGCTGGAACGGACACTTCGCGTCGCGCCGCCCCGGATAGAAGGTCAGGTCCGAATCGTCCTCGGCCGCTTCGATCTCACTCACCCGAGCTACCTGCTCGCGCATGGCCTCGGTCACCAGCAGCATGCGGTCGTGGCTGTGCCCGGCGGTGTCGTATTCGACCTGGATCGTGAGCCGGTCGCCGATGGTGAACATGGTCATCTTCGGCGGCATGCCCAGTGCCATCGCGAAGACTTCGTCACGAACGACGTCGAGGCCCGCGGGCGTGGAGCGGGCGGGCACGCGCCCGATGTTCGACATGCCGAGCGTCGGCAGTGCCGCGAATACCTCGGCGACCTCGGGGTCCAGTACGCGATTGGACGCGCGCATGAACAGTGCCGGGAAGCGGGCTTCGACCGCGCCGTGGATTCCGACGTCGACCATCTTCGCCAGTTCCAGCGGATGCGTGTCGATTCCGGCGAAAACCGGTGTCGCGACGCCGCCGACGCAGTTGAGAACCGCGGTTTCGGCGACGGGCGGCTCCAGGCTCGAGCGCATGTCGACCGCGTGCCCGCAGATCATCGGAACTGCGGCGTCCTCGGGAATGTACGCGCGCACGGCTGCCAGAGCGGCGCCGGTGAGCAGGCTGTTGACCGAAATTCCTTGCGCGCGTGCCGCTGCGACGAGGCTCGCGGTCTGTTCGAGGTCGAATTCGATGCGGTGCAGCGCCAGCCGGCCGATCGGGTCACCGGTGCCGTCGCCGTCGCCCGGCAGTTGCCGGGGTGCTGATCCCGCGTCGGTCATCTGCGCGATCGTGCGCAATTGGGCGAGGAATCCATCGACTTCCTCGTCACTGATGACACCGGTGAGCTGCGCGTCGACGGCGTCGAGCAGGTCGACATCCGGCTCCGGTTGCGGCAGTGGCGAACCCGTGACGTGCCCGGTGTAGCGCTGCCACATCTCGTCGAGCAGCGCGAACATCGATCGGCCGTCGCAGACGCCGTGGTGCGTGATGAGCACGACTTGACTGCGGTCACCGTCCTGCAGCACGCGCGCCTTGAAGAGTCCCGCGTCCCAGTCCTGCGGAGAATTGATCAACGCTCGGTAGGCGTCGTCTCCGCCCGCGACGACTTCGAGGCCGGGCTCGTAGTTGTCCTGCAATTCGAAACGGGGACTGCCGTCGAGCTCGCCGACGACGACCGCGCGCAGCAGCGCATGACCCGATGCCAGTTCGGTGAGTACACGGCCCAGGACGGCGAGGTCGAGATCGCCGCGCACGGTGCTGCTGGCGAATAGCGGCACATCGGCTTTCGGCACTGCGCCCCACTTGGCGTTACGGTCGAAATGCCTGATCTCGAAGGGAGACAGGGGGCGTTGGCGAATCATGCGGCAACCATGCTTCCGTACGGTAGAGAATTAGCTCAGCCGACGGTACACAACACATGACACAAGCGTTGGGCGAGTTGATCTTTCCCCTAGTAGGAGGCTTTTGCGCTCGCCCGAGAGCTCGAATCCCAAGCAGCGGAGACTGTTTGAATTCGCGGCAGCTCGCGGCGTCCCGGACGAGCAGCAAACCGCTCGGCTACCCCGCTGCGGTAGCGACGATGAAACTCGCCGTCGTGGTGGTACTCCCACCGATGTTGAGGGTCGCGATGGCGCCGGGTCCGGGAAGCTGGCAGGCTCCGGCCTGGCCGATGAGCTGCTTGTGCGCATCGAGCAGCATGCGAATGCCGGTGGCTCCCACGGGATGACCGATGCCGATGAGACCGCCGCCGGGGTTGACCGGCGTCGCACCGGTGCGGGAGATGGCGGCGGAGTCGATCGCCTTCCAGCTTTCGCCCGGAGCGGTGAGACCGAGATGATCGATCGCGACGTATTCGGACATGGTGAAGCAGTCGTGGACTTCGAAGGCGTCGACGGCCGTGATGTCGGGAAGACCGGCCCGCGCGAGGGCGTCCAGGACGGCCCGGCGAACATGCGGGAACACGTAGGGCTCGGTGGCGGAGGCCGCCAGCTTCTGATCCAGCGGCAGGCCCACGGTGCGGTGCCCCCAGCCGGTGATGACCGAGTGCGCGATTGCTCGACTATCGCTGTGCTCGTTCAGGAATCGATCCGAGACCAGGATCAGCGCGGCCGCGCCGTCGGTCATCTGGCTGCAGTCCTGGCGGCGCAGCATCCCCGCTACCGGCGGATTGGCGGTGTCGTCGGCGGTGAAACTCTCCGGGGTGTACGACCACTCGCGAGTCTGGGCGGCGGGGTTCGATCGGGCGTTGGCGATGTTCAGCTCGCTGATCGCGTGCAGGTAGGCGGGATCCAGGCCGTAGCGACGGTCGTATTCGTCGGCGATGGCGGCGAACATGCTGGGCCACACCAGATCCGTGTCCTGCGCTTCGTGCCCGGCCCAGGCCGCCGCACCCATGTATCGGGCGGCCTGACCGCCGGGGACGGTCTTCTCCAGCTCCGCGCCCAAGACCAGCGCGCAGTCGTAGCGACCCGATTCCAGATCGGACATGGCGGCCAGTACGGCCATGCTCCCGGAAGCGCAGGCCGCTTCGTGCCGGGTGGCGGGCGTGCCCCAGAATTCGGGCCACACGGTGGCCGGCATGCCGCCCAGCTGGCCCTGGCCGGTGAACAGCTGACCGAAAGCGTTGCCCACGTGAATGACTCCGATATCGGCGGGGCCGATGCGAGCGTCGTCCAGCGTGTGTTCGATGACGGTGCTGACCAGCGCGTCGAAACCCAGACCGGCACGCTGCCAGTTGACGGCGAAGTCGGTCTGGGCGCCGCCGAGAATGTGCACGGACACGATTGCTCCTCGAAAAAAGTTGTGCGGGTTCAGAGTTGCGCGCGCAGATCGCGGCGCAGCAGTTTGCCGACCGGATTGCGCGGCAGGGTCTCGACCACTTCGAGTCGCTCGGGCAATTTGAACGAGGCGACTTCGAGCGCGCGCAGGTGTTCGACCAAGCTCTCCAGGGTCGGGGTGGTGTCCGGTCTGGGAACCACGAAAGCGCAGCACTTCTCGCCGAGCACCGCGTCCGGGTAGCCGACGACGGCGATGTCGGCGACGGCCGGGTGATCGGCCAGCAGGCCCTCGATTTCGGCCGGCGCGATGTTCATGCCGCCGCGAATGATGATCTCCTTCGCCCGATCCACGAAACGCAGGTAGCGCCCGTCCTCGCCGCAGAGTTCGAAGACGTCCCCGCTGCGGAGGTAGCCCTCGTCGTCGAACGGCTCCGAGTCCGCGGTACCCGGTAGATACCCGGCGAAAACGGCCGGTCCGCGCATGCGCAGTTCGCCGCGCCCGCCGATCTCGGTGACTCGTTCACCGGTGGTGACGTCGACGAGCTTGACGGCGGTGCTGGCGGCCAGCCGGGTGGACCAGCGCACGCCGGGCGCGGCGTAGTGCGGCAGATGCTGGGCGCGCACCGTCGGATCGGGGATGTCGGCCGGTGCGCCCAGCAGGCTGACACCCTCGTTGGAGCCGAAGAAGTTGAGCACGTCGATGTTCAACTGCTCCTGCCAGCCGCGCACGACCGGAGGCGGCAGGGGCGCGCCCCCGGATCCGACGGTCCGCAGCGAGGACAGGTCGGCCCGGGCGCGCAGGGCCTCGTTCTGCAGCAGCATGGTCAGCAGAGCGGGCGGCATGCTCGTGTGGGTCACGCGGTGCGCGGCGATCTGCCCGAAGAACACCGGCAGGTCCAGTGGATGATGCTGCACCAGGTGCCCGCCCGCGAGCAGCCAGGGCAGGAAGGCCGCGGCGAATCCCGCCATGTTCACCATGGGAAAGGGGTTGAGCACCACCGAGTCCGGGGTGATGCCGAGTCCGTCCTGTACCCCGCGCGCCACCGCCAGCCAATCGCCGTGGCAGCGCGGGATGCCCTTGGGTGCGGCCTCGGTGCCGCTGGTCCAGCATATGGTGATGCGGTCGTTGACCGTGGGCTTCAGACCGGATTCGTAGTCGCGCACGCGATCACGCGCGTCCGGGGCGACCCGATCGCCGAGTGCGATCGCGGTGTCCGGCACTCCCGGCCCGAAAGCGAAGACCGTGCGATCCGGGCCCGCGATCGCCAGTGCTTCGTGTGCCGGTTCACGGTCGGTGAGTGTCCCGACGGTGATGAGCGCGTCGGCGTCGGTGGCGGTGAGGATTCCGGAGATCTCGTGGCGGCGGTAGGAGGCCGGCATGGGTGTCGCGACCGCGCCCAGCCGCCACAGCGCCAGGTAGGTGGCGGTCAGCGCGATCGTGTTCGGCAGCAGGACCGCCACCGTGTCGCCCTGGCGGATGCCGTGCGCGAAAAGCACCGCGGCGAGGTCGATCACGTGATCGTCGAGTTCGGACCAGGTGAGGGTGCGCGGGGCAGCGCCGGTCAGGGCGGTCAAGTTCGCGGGGTCGGTGATCGCGGGCGCGGAGGGCGCGGCGGTGACGCGGCGGCGGAAGACGTTGGTGATGGTCTCGGGCTCCCACCAGCCGCGATCCAGGTACTCGCGCACGGTGTCCTCGGGGTGACAGGTGTGCACCGGGTGGCGGGTGCGGCCCGCGCGACGGGTGACGGAAGGTGGTGTGGAATCGGTTGATTCAGCCATGAGATCCCCTGATGGGTCGAGCGGTTGGAGTCGGAGGTGGGCGGGTCGGGTGCTGTCGTGCCGCGGATGCCGGTGGGCGGGCTCGGGTGCGGTGCCGCGTGCTCGGGCCGATCGATGAGCGCCGGTCGAGCGGCGCGGTTCACCCCGTGCGCTGCACCACGATCGCCGAGCCCAGGCCGAGCGCGGCCGGAATGGTCACCAGCGCGAATTCACCGTCGCACCGGCGCAGGGCGTCCAGCGCCTGGGCGATCAGGATGCCGCCGGTCGCGCCGAGCGGATGGCCCACGGCGAGCGCGCCGCCGTTGACGTTGACCCGGTCGGGGTCCAGGTCCAGTTCGCGGGTGAGCAACAGCGGTGTGACGGCGAAGGATTCGTTCACCTCGATCACGTCGAGGTCGGCGGCGGTGATTCCGGCACGGTCCAGCGCCTGCCGGGCGGCGGTCACGGTCGCGCTCAGCAGCGGTGAGCGTTCGGCGGTCTGGGCGGTCCCGGCTATTCGCGCCACGGGCGCGCGGCCGAGGGTGGCGGCGGCGGATGAGCCGCCGAGCAGGATCGCGGACGCGCTGTCGGCCAACTGCGGTGCGGTGGCCAGGGTGTGCAGGCCCGCGACGGGATGGGGTGCGCCGGGCAGTCGGCGGGCGACGCGCGCCCAGGACTCGTCCGAACCGAACAGCGTGGGCAGGGCGGCGAAGGCGTCGAGCGTTGCGTCCGCCCGCGCACCCTCGTCGGCGGCGAGTACGGGTACGCCGTCCACGCGTACGGGGATCACCGAGTCGGAAACTGGTGCGGCAGCGGCTTTCCGATGCGATCGCACGGCGAACTCGTCCAGTTCCGCGCGGGAGATGCCGTGCAGCGCGGCGGTCAGATCGGCAGAGACTCCGATGGTGACGAATCCGGTCCGCTCCCCCAGTTCCTCGTCCGCCGCGATCGCGGGCCGGTCCGAGAGCATCGGCGTCCGCGACATGGATTCCACGCCGCCCGCGATCACGATCTCGGCGTACCCCGCCGCGATCCGCGCCGCCGCGCTCTGCACGGCGTCGAGTCCCGAGCAGCACAGCCGCGACACCACCCCGCCCGGAACATGATCCGGCCATCCGGCCCACAGCGCCGCCGCCCGCGCGACGTTCCCGCCCTGCTCCCCCGTCGCCGTGTTGACCCCGGCGATGATGTCCTGCACCGCGTTCGCGGGACAGGAGCGCTCTTCCAGCGCCGAGAGCAGCTGCCCGAGCAGCGCGTGCGACGGCACCCCGGCCAGCGTGCCGCCGGTCTTGCGCACCCGACCGCGCGGTGTTCGCACCGCGTCGAAGATGTAGGCCTCACCCATGGACGTACCCGCCGATCGATGCCGAAGTCAGTGGTGCGCGGGTTATTTCGTCGCCGGTCGACGAGCTCGGTAGTGACCGCAACTCCCGTCGGCAATCCGCATCAGTCACGGTCGAACCCCCTGACCGTCCGCAGCGTGTGACGACCCGCCGGATCCTCGGCCGAGGTCACCGGGACGACCACCACTTCGTCCGCCCCGGCCGCCCGATACTCGGCCAGCCGAGCCCGCACGGCGCCCGCGTCCCCGAGCATCCCGATCGCCGCCGGCAGCTCGTCCGGCACCGCCGCCAGCACCTCGCGCGGATGCGCTCCGCCCTGGGCCAGACGCACGACGTCCCCGAAGCCTGCCTCGGTGAACATGGCCGCATATCCCGGCGCCCGCAGATACCCGACCACCCCGCGCCGCAGCGTGGCGAGCATCTCCGGGGTCGGATCCACCCCGGCGGTCACCCACACCGCGATCGCGGGCGCGGGCCGACCGGCGGCGGCCGCGAACTCCCGCACCGCCGAGACACATCGAGCGACCTGTGCCGGCGTCACCAGGTTCAACACCACCCGGTCCGCGACCCGCGCTCCCACCGACAACGCCCGCGCCCCGAAGGCCGCCACCGCGATCTCACCCCGCAGCGTTCGACCGCGATCGGCATCGCTCGGATCCGGAGGGGCCGCGGAACTCGTGCCGGTCGGTCCGGCGGACGACCGCGTCGAGATGGACACCGCCGGAAGCCGATCCGATCCACCCGCCCGGGCCGGGTCATCGACGCTTCCCGGCCGGGCGGGGCCGCGCACACTCGCCACGGGTTCCATGAGCGCACCGGCGGCGTGCTCATCCGGAGCGCCGCCCACCGCGGAGTCGTCCTCGGCAGGCGTGGCCACCGGCCGCGGTGCGGGGAGGCGGAGGTGGAAGCCGCGTATCCGTTCGCGGTGGCCCTTGTAGTCGACCTTCGCGCCGGCCAGGAGGTCTCGGACGATCAGCGCCGTGTCTTCGAGATGAGCTGCCGTACTGGTTCTTTCGCGGCCGTGCCAGTCGGTGACCACCACGGGGCTGGAGGTGCCGAGGGCGACGGCGACGGGGCGGCCGGTCAGGGCCGCCACCGAGGCCGCGCCCATGGCGATCGTCGCGGGGGTGCGGATCGCCACGGCCAGGGGGCCGACGCAGAGGGGGAGATCGCCGGGAGTGCGGCCGACTGCGGTGGCCAGGGCGAAGGCGTCGAAGGTCGCCATCTCGCCGATCCAGAGGCGGTCGTAGCCGAGGTCCGCGGCGGCCGCGGCGACGGCGAGGGCATCGAGGGGGTCGCGGTCCTGCCACAGGGGCAGGCTCACGCTCAGACGGGGGGTCACGGGGGCGGCCTCGTTCACGAAAGCGGTTGGGCGGCAGCGCGCATGCGATCACCGGCGACCCAGGTGGCGTGGAATCCCAGTGGCACGCGAGTGGGCAGGCCCAGGCGGCAGACGGGGCCGGAGGTGAGGTCGGCGGCGTCGTAGATCCAGACCTCGGACAGGCCCGTGTGGTTGTTGTGCGCGAACATGGTCAGCCAGGCGTCATCCTCGGCCGTGCCGCCGGGACGCGGGACCACGGTCAGTTCGCTGCCCAGGAAGCCGTCGCCGAAGGGCGCGGTTTCCTTCGCGCCGGTGACGATGTCGTACTTGATGATCGCGTCGAAGATCATGGTGCGATCCACCGACAGCCGCATCTGATACGAGTACCGACCGGCCCGACCGGTGCGCCCCTGATCGATGGCCGGGAACTCGGTGTTCACGTCGTCCAGCGCGGTCTCGGTGGTGGCTCCGGTGCGCAGATTGAATCGGTACCGGTACAGCTTCGCCTCGGGCCGCAGGTAGGCCAGCAGCTGCGCCAGCGGGTGCGCGCGATCGGAGACCGGGCTCGGCTCGGTGACCCGGCAGACCACCAGCACGATCTCCTCGCCCTCTTCCCACGAGTTCACCGTGTGATAGATGTAGCCGGGCGCGGCCTCGAACCACTTCGCTTGCGCCCCATCGCCGTATCGCGGGAGCACCGCGAAGCGGCTGGGCAGGTTCCGGTCGAAGAAGATCTTGAAGCGCCCGGCCGCGGCGGCCCGCGGGTCGTTGTAGAGCGGCAGATCCATGAGGATCGAGTAGTTCTCGGTGATGGCCATGTCGTGCGGCAGCCGCGACCCGGGCAGCTCGAGCCCGGTGAAATGGGTGACCGTGCCGCCCGCGTCGGCCACGCCGTAGCGCAGGTACGGCGCGTTGATGCCGTAGTCGAAGAACAGCAATTCGCCGGTGCGCTCATCGACCTTCGCGTGCGCCGACACCTCGCCGCGCAGGGTGCCGTTGAAGGTGTCCACGCCCCGGGTCTCCAGGCTCACCGGGTCCAGCGCGTACGGCTGCCCGGCGCGGTACCACAGCGCCAGCAGATTGCCGTGGTGGTACAGCACATCGGTGTTGGCGGAATTGCGTTCGCGGCGATCACCGGCGGGATTGCCGTCCCACGGCTCGATCACCCCGCGCCACAACGCCGTTCCGGCCGCGCGTTCGGCCTCGAATTCGGCCGTGCGGATGTAGCGATTGCGATAGGTCGCCCGGCCGTTCTCGAAATGCACCGCGTGCAGCATGCCGTCACCGTCGAACCAGTGGTAGCGGCCCATCGGCGCGAATTGCGGATTGGGCCCGTTGCGCACGTAGACCCCGTCCAGATCCACGGGCAGTTCGCCGGCCAGCACCGGGAGCCCGACGGCGGTGATCTCGTCCGCCTGCGGCGCGTACGGCCCTTCCAGATAGGGATTGGTCAGGGCCTCCGCGGCGGGAGCGATGAGTTCTTCATTGAGCGGCATGGGTTGCGCCTCCGGTGGCCGGTTCCCGAGGATCCGGCGAAGTTCACTACAGTTAATGAAGTGATACGCGTCTCATGCCGGACTGTCAAGGTCGCGCGGCGCCGCGCGACGCCTGCTCGAACCGCACCTCGGTGCGGCCCAGCACCGCGTCGCACCCCCGGCAGCGCAGCGCGGGCAGCAGCGGAGCGCCGCATTCGCGGTGGTGGATGCGCAATCCGGGTTCGGGCGCGCCCGGATGCGCTCGATCGGACCAGGCCAGCAGGAACGCGAAGACGCCGAACAGCGCCCGCCCCCGGGGCGTCAACCGGTATTCCCGTCCGGCGGCCTCGGGCCGGTGCAGTATCCCGGCCTCGACCAGGCGGGTGAGCCGTTCGGTGAGCGTGGTCGGGGACATGTCCAGCGCCGCGCGGAACTCCGAGAATCGCCGGACCCCGGCCAGCGCGAGCCCGGTCACCGCGGCACTCCAGCGATCCCCGATGGCCTCCATGATCTCCGCGAAGCCCGCGTCGCCGCCGGCCGGCGCCACCGCACGCGCGGACCGCCGCCGCCCGGACGTGATGTGCCACAGCGCATCCCGGTCCAACGCCACGTCGGTGTCATGCGCGGTCACGGTGCGCCCGCAGGTCCGGCACATCGGCACCGGCGGTCCCCGATGCCCGCAGTCCGCGTGCACGAACTCCGGCAGCACGGCCCATTCCGCGGTCCACTCGCGCTGCCAGGACCAGACGCAGACCAGGATCTCCCAGACGGCCAGGCCCAGGCCGGTGAGCCGGTACTCCGCACCCTCGCGCGCGAGCACCCCGGCGTCGACCAGCGCGTTCAGCCTCGCGGTCAGCACCGCGGGCGGGGCGCCGGTGCGCTCGCTCCACTGCGAGAACCGCCGGGCGTGCTCGACGAAGGCCAGCCGCAGGATGGTCAGCGTCAGGCGGTCGCCGAGCAGATCGAAGGTCGCGGCCACGGAGTTCGTCACGCCGCTCACCGTAGGGCGCGGTGCGGCGGTATCGGTTCCCGGACTCACGTCCCGCGTAGGTTGCACTTCAATAACTGTACTTTAATGACCGAAGCCGAGGTCGGCCACCGGAACGGTGACCGACCCCGGCCGGGCCGGCGACGAGCTACTTGGTCAGTGCCGCGAGTTCGCGATCGACGGCCTCGTTGTGTTCGGCCGCCTCCTGCTCCGCCTTCGACGGACTCCAGTGCCCGGACATGAAGAAGATGAACGGAATGAACCCGACCTGCGCGAGCAGGCAGATCCACCACCAGGTCTTCCACTGATCCGCCGAATCCTGCTGCGCCTGCTGCACTTCGGAGGCGTGCTCGGCCAGGAAATCACGATCCTCGGCCGGAATCGCGGACACCGCCGCCAATTGCTTGCTGGCCGCGGTCAATTGCGGACCGACCGCGGACACCACCGCCAGATCCGCCACCGGAATCTGCTGCGCCGCGGCCAATCTCGCCGCCGCCTGATCCGCGGGCAGGTTCAGCTTCTGACTGATCTGCCCGACCGCCGTCGCCGCCAGGCCCTGATCGGCGGGATTCATGATGAGCTTGGTGAGCACCGCGGGGTCCACGGCCTGCAGCGCCGCCAACTCCTGTGCATACTTGGCGTTGACGCTGAGCGCGGTCTTGATATCGGCCTCCGGCGCGCCGGTCAGCCTGGTCAGGGCCGCGGCCTGGGCGGCAACGTCGTTCGGATTCTTACCCAGCGCCTCCATGTTCTCCGCGCCCGCCTTCTGAATCGTGGCGATCTCGGTGTGATATTTGGCGGCGATGACCTGGAGTTCGGGACCGTAGTTCACCAGCGTGCCCGCCGCGGTCACCACGATGAGCAGGCCGAAGAGCACGAAGGTGACCACCGTGCGCAGAATGCCGCCCCAGACTGCGAGCCCGACGGCGGTGGCCGCGGGATTACGGTTCTCCACGGTCTCGGTGAAACTCGCCATCCAGGTCGAGTAGGCGATGCCGCTGCCCACCGCGATCAGACTGAGCACGATGGCGAAGGTGTAGTAATCGGTGCCGGGCCGGTCGGTGTATCCGAGGAATACGTACACGCCGATAATGCTCATGACCGCGCCGAAGAGCATGAATGGCTTGCGCACTTTGAGGTAGTCGGACACGATGCCGGTGATGACCAGACCTATCGCATTCGAGATCCAGTACCAGTTACCGAGCGCGTTGGCCTCTTTCGTGGTGAAACCGAAGTTCGTCGCCAAATACACCGGCAGGAACGACACGATGGTGTAGAAGAACGCGAGGAAAATGGCGATGCCGAAGGCCGATCCGACAATGTCGAAACGCATCATCTGTTTCCACTGATCGCGTTCGAGCGCGCTGACATTCAGCCCGCGAGCTCGCGCTTCGATCAGCGCCTTGTCCCGCATGGACACCATGATCTGATCGCGCAGCGCCGGGCTGAGTTCGCGCAGGCCGATCAGGCCCAGGATCGAGATGGTCAGGCAGATGACACCGCAGAGCCGGTAGTGGAACTGCCAGTCCGGGTGCTCGTCCAGGGTGAGGGTGGACAGCTCCGTGGTCACCAGCGCGCCGAGCACCGGGCCCAGGGTCCAGAAGCCCATGGCCGAGGCGCGCCCGAGCTGCGGGGAGAAGTCGCGCACCAGCGCGGGCGTGGCGACCAGCACCGCGCCCTCGACCACGCTGATCAGGCAGTACACCGCCAGATACGCTTCCTTCGTGGTGCACAGCGGCACCGCGAAAAGCGTGAGGGCAGAACAGATCACGGTGCCGTAGGCGACCATGTTGGCCCGGCCCCAGCGGTCGAGCACGCCGGCCGCGACCGAGGCGGCCGCACCGACGGCGGCGCCCGCGATGAAGATGCCGACGAAGTAGCGGAACGTCAGGTTGTAGTAGGCGATGAGCTCGTTGCCGATCGCACCCACCACGAACAACTGGTAGTACAGGGCGATGGAGACCATCACCACGAGGAACAGATACCAGGAGCGCGCGGGCGTCTCTGGGTAGTGCGGGAGTTTGCGCTGCCAGAGACCGGTGAGCAGCGTCGGCGGCTGCAACTCCGGGGCGGCGGTCGAGGTGGAACTCATGTCGAGATGCCTTTCTGTCCACGGCATTTCGCGTGACCGTAAGCCACTTTTTCTGCAGCACGAGCAGCCGGGTTAGAACAGGTTACCGTTCCGGGGTGATCCGCATCACAGATCGCGTAAACAAAAACCGGTCAGTCGAGCGAAAAGTTCGCGCGTCCGGGCGCGGATGCGAAAACCGCCATGCCCGAAATCGGACATGGCGGCTATTGCCGGGCTCGGACCCTATTTCTCCGCGTCGCGGAAGTACAGAATGTTCGAACCGTGTGCGGTCAGCGGCCCGGCCTCGGCGGCCTGGCGGATACCGCTCGCGGGCAGCTGGGTCAGCTTGGCGAACATCGAGGTATTGCCGAACGCCGAACGCACCTGCGTCTCGGAGGCGTAGTCCGCGCCGTACTCGGCCAGCAACTTGAAGTCCAGGGGCGCGAGCGGCTTCTCCAGCGGAATCTGCCCGACCGGCAGTCCGAGCGCCGCGTACTGCACCGCCGAACCGCCTTCGTACCAGCAGAGCTCGTAGGACATGTGCTCGGTGGTGGTCACGCTGACCACCGGCCACTCCTTCGAAAGGCGCAGGGCCAGTGGGTGTCTGCCCACCGGGGCGACCTCCCAGTTCAGGCTCTTCACCGACACCCAGTGCTCGGAGACCTTCTCGATGAGCACCACGTCCTCACCGAGCCGCTCGACCGCGTTGGTCTCGGGCTGCCGGGTGGCCCAGTGCTTCTCGTCGACCCCTAGGTAGGCGGTGCTGGGCACGGCCTGCGCGCCCTCGGCCGCGTAGGCCGCCAGCACCGCCGCGCGCACCAGGGTGACGCCGTTGCGCGAGGAACAGCGCACGGTGAGCGCGCCGAAGCTGGTGCTGATCTCCACCGGCTTGGAGGGCTGTTCCGGCATGGCGCCCGCCGCCAGCGGCTTGAGGCCGACCAGCGCGAGCTGCCAGTTGATCTCCTCGATGGTCGCGAGGTCACCGTCGCTCTGATACAGGATCTGCTGCTGGGTCAGGTACCCGGCGCGTTCGAGGGTCTGGCACTCCAGCTTGCGCAGCGCGGTCACGGTCTTGCCGGTGAGACCGATCTCCTCGATCTTGATCTCGCGCAGCCGCTGGGTCATGGCCGGGGAGGTGACCGACGCGTAGCGCTCGCGGTACATGGCCACGGCCTGTTTGCGCTGCCGGCCGACCATGAGGGTGCGCAGCAGGGTGTTCAGGCTGGCGAGATACCGGCCCGCCTGATCGGTGTCGGCGGCGAAGAGCGCGGCGCGGATGCGCACGGCGTCCTCACCGGCGGCGACGGCGGCGTGCGGGTCGAGCCGGCACAGCCAGACCCCGCATTTGGCCAGCGCGTCCGCGCACACGGCCGCCGCGTTCGGATACTGGTGCGCCACCTGACGATAGGCGTTGCACGCGTTGCGAATGGTCGGGGTGGCCAGTTCACGATGCCCGATGGTGCGCGCGGCCTCCTCGAACAGGCGCAGCGCCTCCTGCACCTCGTTCGCGAAAATGGCGTTCACGTGGCCGGCGGTGAGCCAGCGCAGCCGCAGCAGCACGGCTTCCTGCGCGGGCTCGAGCGCGGTCGCCGAGCGATCACGCTGATCCGGGTCGCGTTTGGTGGCGATGAGGGCGCGGGCGAGTTCGCACAGCGACGTGGCGAGCGCCAATTCCGCTGCCGCCGAACGGTCCCGGGCCGCCCCTCTGTCGGCAGCCACCCGTTGCTCGATGGCGCTGAGATCCATTGCGACCTTCAAACTCCCACAACCACCTTGCTCGTCCGATCACCTGCTCGACCGGCCCACGTTTGCGCCGAGTCTGCCACACATTCACGCACGGGGTCACCTCTCCGGAGGTATGCCCGAAATGCGGAACCCAGGCTACGGCGCGGCGATCACGGCGCGGGCCGGGCGTAGCGCAACTGACCCGGTTTGGCCGCGGCGTACGCCGCGTGGCCCGAAAGCTCGCGGGGCACACCCACTTCCCACCACGCCCCGGCTTCGGTCCAGGTCGAGGGTTGCGTGCGAACCACCACCACGGCCGGGCGGCGCTCGGTGACCGCGGCGGCGCGAGCCTGCGCGTAGGCGGTCCGGAACCCGCCGGATTCCTCCGCGGTGAACACCGCGCACCCCAGGGCGCGCGCGTGCGCGGCGAAATCGACACGCGGCGGATGGGAGTGCTCGGTGCGGCAGTCGGCGTAGAAGTTGTTGAACGCCGGCGCACCCTGACCCTCCTGCAACCGGGCGATGACCGCGTAGCCGTCGTTGTCGCACACCACCGCCACGAAGGGATGCCCGGCGAAGGCGGCGGAGAAGAGTTCGGAATTGAGCATCAGGTACGAGCCGTCGCCGAGCAGGGTGGTCACCAGGCCGCGGGTGGGACCCCCGGATTCGTCGCCGACCACCATGGCCGCGCCCCACGCGCCGGCGAGTTCGTAACCCATGCAGGAGAACCCGTACTCGACGTCCATGGCGGGTTCGCCGCCGGTGGCGCGCCAACCGCCGACGAGTTCGCCGGGCAGGCCGCCCGAGGCGGTCATGACGTAGTCGCGGGGGCCGCTGAGGTCGTTCACCATGCCGACGATCTGGGCGTAGCTCGGCGCGCCGGGGGTGCGGGCGCGGAGTTTGTCGATGTGGGCGTCCCACTCTCCGCGCGCGACGCCCGCGCGGGCGGTCCAGTCCGGCGCGGCCCGCCAGCCGCCCAGCTCCGGTCCGAGTTCGGCCAGGGTGGCGCCGGCGTCACCCACCACCGCGAGCGCGCCGTGTTTGACCGCGTCGAATCGGGCGGTGTTGATGTGCACCAGTCGCACGCCCGGATCGAACAGCGTCCAGGACGCGGTGGTGAAGTCCTGCAGCCGGGTGCCCACGGCCAGCACCACGTCGGCCGCGGCGGCCAGGGCATTGGCCGACGCCGAGCCGGTGATGCCGAGCGGACCGGCGTAGAGCGGGTGGTCGTGCGGTGCCAGGGTGCGGCCGGCGGTGGTCTCGGTGACCGGAATCCCGTGCTGCCGTGCGAATTCCAGCGCCTGCGCACCGGCCCCGGAGTAGCGGACGCCGCCGCCCAGG
>NZ_JBEXUS010000136.1:0-19651 GCF_040614455.1 Nocardia sp. NPDC005978 | reverse complement strand
GGGGGCAGGGCCTGCGCGGGAACGGGGCCAGGCCCAGCGCGGCAACGGGGCCAGGCCCAGCGCGGCAACGGGGCCAGGCCCAGCGCGGCAACGGGGCCAGGCCCAGCGGCAACGGGGTCAGGGGTCAGGCCCAGCCCGACAACGCGGCCAGGCCCAGCGCGACAACGCGGCCAGGCCCAGCGCGACAACGCGGCCAGGCCCAGCGCGGCAACGGGGTCAGGCCCCGCGCGGCTACGGGGGGTCAGGCCCAGCGCGGCTACGGGGTCAGGCCCAGCGCGGCTACTGCCGCGCGGGCGGCGGCCGCGACCAGGGCGTTGTCCGGCTCGGCCCGCTCCTCGGATTTGGTGGTGAGCACGGTGATCACCACGGGGGCGCGGCCGGGCGGCCAGGCGATGGCCGCGTCCAGGGCCGAACCGTAGGCGGGGCTGCCGGTTTTGTCGCCGACGACCCAGTCCGCGGGCAGTCCGGCGCGAATGCGCTTGTCGCCGGTGGTGTTGGCTTTCAGCCAGGAGATCAGTTGTGCGCGTTCGGGTTCGGGCAGGGTTTCGCCGAGCCCGAGGGTGCGATAGCCGGCCGCGAGCGCCTGCGCGGTGGTGGTGTCGCGGTCGTCGCCGGGGATCGCGGTGTTGAGGTCGGTCTCCCAGCGATCCAGGCGGGTCACCGAATCGCCCAGTGCGCGCATGCCGTTCGTGAAGCCCGCCGGGCCGCCCAGCTGCTTCAGGATCAGGTTGCCCGCGGTGTTGTCCGACAGGGTGATGGCGGCGTGGCAGAGTTCGCCGATCGTCATACCGGTGGCGACGTGCTGTCCGGTCGCGGGCGAGAACTCGACGAGATCGCTTGGCGGATAGGTGATCCGCTGATCGAAGTAGCCCGAGGACAGCGGATGCTCGCGCAGCAGCAGCCCGCAGGCCAGGCCCTTGAAGGTGGAGGCTATGGGGAAGCGTTCGCCCTCGCGGTAGGACACGGTGCGGCCGGTGGCGGTGTCCACGGCGTAGACGCCCAGGCGGGCCCCCGCCCGCGCTTCCAGCTCGGCGAAAGCGGGGTCCGCCGCCGCGGGGGCGGAGGTGTCGGCGGGCGCGGTCGAGGCCGGCTGACTGTCGCAGGCGGCGATGCCGGTCAGTGCGGACAGCGCCAGCGCGGCAGCCAGCAGACGGGTGCGGCAGGATGGTCGGGTGCGGGTCGATACCGAGTTGGTCACCGCCTCAGCAAACTATCGCGGGGGCGGCGCGGACCAATAGCGAGGCGCGCGCTTGCCGAGTCGTGTTCGGTATCGACCCAGGTGGGAGGCTCGTAAAACCGGGAAAAGCGGTGGCCGTCGAAGCGGGGGCGCGGCCGGCGCGCAAACGGCTGGTTCAATGGCCGCATGGATCTGGTCCGGCATCTGCGCTTCTTCGTCGCCGTCGCCAACGAGGGGCATTTCGGGCGCGCGGCCACCGTGCTGGACATGACCCAGCCGCCGCTGTCGCAGGGGTTGCGCAAGCTCGAGGAGCACCTCGGGGTCGAGCTCATCCATCGCACCCGGCAGGGTGCGCTGCTGACCTCCGCGGGTCGGCAGCTGCTGCCCCGGGCACGGCTGCTGGTCGACGACGCCGAACGCCTGCTCGCCGAGGCCCAGCGCATCGCCAACGCGCGCGGCGCGGTGCAGTGGGGCGCCTGCGAAGCGCTGCCCGATCACATCGTCACCGTCTGCGTGAGTGCGTTGCGGGCGGACAATGCCACGGGGGCAACGGTTTCCACCACCATGGGAACGACGGTCGAGCTGATCGCCGAGGTGCGGGCGGGGGTGTGCGACGTCGCGGTGATCGACCACCCGGCGCTGGTGGACGGGGTGGAAGCCGGTCCCGTGGTGAAGATTCCGCGCTGGGTGGTGGTGCCGGCGGATCATCGCGGGGCGGTAGCCGAACGCCCGGCCTTCACCATGCTGTCCGATCTGAGCTTCGCGCACCCGGCGCGGGCGGGAAACCCGCCCGCCTACGACACCGTCGTGGATCTGCTGCGCGAACGCGGCGTCGACACCCCGATCGTGACCGCGCGCGATGACCGGGCGCTGTTCGCGGCGGTGGCCGCCGGGACCAGTTTCGGACTCACCGCGACACCGCCGACCCCGACGCCGGGGGTCGCGTGGGTGCGGCTGGCGCCGCAGGCGATCGCGTTGCGGCTGCGGGTGATTCGCCGGGCCGAGGCGACCGCGCAGGCCTCCGCGCTCGATCGGGCGCTGTACCGGGAGCGGCTGCGATGACGGCCGCCGACCGGATTCGGGCGGTCTTCGCCGACGCGGGGTGCACCGGCTGGCTGCACGCCCGCCGCTGCGACGACTCGGCCGCCGAGATCTCGGTGGACGGGCGGGACCGGGTGGTCATGGCCTCGGTGTACAAGCTGCCGCTGTTCCTGACCTTCTGCCGCCGGATCGACACCGGCGCAATCGATCCCACCGAACGGCTGACGGTCGTGCCCGCCGAGTGCACCCCCGGACCGACCGGACTGGCGATCATGCGGGACCCAGTCACCCTGAGCCGCCGCGACCTGGCCGCCTCGATGATGACGGCCTCGGACAACGCGGCCGCCGACGTCCTGCTCGGTGAGATCGGGCTGCCCGCGGTCCACGCGCTGCTGGCCGAATTCGGCCTCACCGAAACACATCTCATCGGCGGCACCGCCGACCTGCACCGCACCCTGGTCCGCGACACCGACACTCACACCACCGCCGAAGCCTTCGCCGCCCTGGCCGACAACGACGAGGCGTGGTCGGTCTCGGCCTATGACCCCTCGTACACCAGCGCCACCACCCCCGAGGAGATGACCCGCCTCCTGAGCGCCCTGTGGACCGGTAAGATCTTGTCCCCCAACCAGACCCACGAGGCCCAGTCGGTGATGCGCAACCAGATCTGGCCGCACCGCACCGCCTCGGCCTTCCCCCACCCCACGATCTCGGTGGCCGCGAAAACCGGCACCATCGGCATCATCCGCAACGAGGTCTCGGTGATCGAGTTCCCCAGCGAACCCCCCATCGCGGTGGCCGTCTTCACCCGCGCGGCCCGCGCCGACCCGGTCCTGCCCGCCGCCGACGCCGCGATAGCCGAGGCCGCCCGCATAGCCGTCACCGACCTCCGCCGCCCCCACCTGGAGCAGTAGGCCCGCCCTCCCGGGCAACGACCTGTATCCCGTCGGCATCACATTCGGTATCCGTGGCGGGGGCAGCCCGATGTGATCGGCCGGATCACCGCTCGAGCATCCGAGACACGAACCCGTGTTCGCCAGGCTGGGCACTCCCGCTCTCAGGGGTCGCCCGCGTCCGAGCCGAACACCACCGGCGCGTACGGAACTCCGTTGTGCGCGTAGCTCACCCGATCGCCGGGATCGCACTCGGGGCCACGTCGCAGGGTGTCGCGACCCTGCGGCTGTGCGGGTTCGGCCGACGACACCGTGGAGCGGCTGTGCACAAAACCTGGCACCTGACTCGCCGCGACAGACAGGTCTCTCCCGAAAGGCGGCGGCAGTGGCGCAGCGGTGATCTCGCGGAGTCGAAACGGATTGCAGCGTGCGGTGCCGCGCGGACTCGGGCGACGCGGCTGCCGGAGAGCACGGCTTGGCACAGCCTGCGAATTCGGGCAGGTCGCCGAAGGCACTCGTGTAGCGGCACTCACGAGGAGTTCCGGCGATTTCACCGGGTCAGCTATGCGTCGAAACCCCGCGCGGCGGTGCGAACCTGGGCGACGTAGGCATTGGAATGGTTGTAGGCGAACACGGCTCGCCGCCAGCCCGCGGGGGTGGCGAGGTCACCGCCGGAGGCGCAGAGGTAGCGGGCTGCCGCCAGGGCGGCGTCGTCGATGTTGTCGGGGCTACCGGAAAGGGTTTGGGTGGGAACCTTTTCGGCGGATGTCAGGGTGGGGGCGAGGGTGGCGTAGGGGGTGGCCGCGGTTACGCCCCAGCGGGTCCAGGTGTCGGGGATGAACTGGAAGGGGCCCTGGGCGCGGGCGTAGACGGGGTGGCCGGGGCGGGTCGCGGGGTCGAGGATCAGGGCGTTGCCCGCCGTGCCGTTCAGTGGGACGCCGCGGATCGGGGGGCGGACCGTGCCGTCGGGGGCGATCGTCGCGCCGCCGAACCGGGCGTGATCGCTTTCCACACGGGCGATTCCGGCCAAGGTCGTCCAGCCCAGGTGGCAGGTGGGCTGGGCCTTGGCCATCACCACGGACGCGTAGCCGTAGGCGGTGAGGGCGCGTTCGGGGATGCCGAACCTGCGTGCGCGCGGACGTGCCCAGTCGCGGAGTTGGCCGACCCCGGATTCGACCGCGTCCAAACGGATCTCGGGGATCGGGTCGCCGGGGCCGGGCGGGGCGGGGTCGCTCGCACGGTGAACGGACACCAGGCCCGCGACCACGACGGCGGATGCCAGCAGGGCCACCCACATTCCGCTCGAGCCGTGGCCGCGTGGGTCCCGCGCGACATCCGGGTCCCGGTTGCGGTGCGAGGCACGTTCGCCACACCGACGTCCACGATCACGAGGCAGGTGACAGTCGCGGGGCGAGTTGCCGTCGCGGGGGCGCGGGCGCGGGCATTCGTCTCGTGGCGATGACGCGGCCGGCTCTACGGGCTGCCGATCGGATCGCTGTGACCGGTCGGCCGCGTCGTCCGGGTCGCGGGCGATTATTCTGCTGCTACTCAAAGCACCTCACCCCGCCGTGCTATTCGCACACTTCGGCGGGAGCGCTGGACGGACGCTCGGTCCGAGTCGGTGCGGTGGTTGCCGGCGGACGGGCGGTGGCGGGGCCGGAAGTCGTCGTCTTGCGGGTGGTCGTCGTAGTGGCACAGGTGGTGGCGAGAACCGTGGTCGCCGGGCGTGTGGTCGTCACCGGACGTGTGGCGGTTGCCGGACCGGATGTCGCGGCGGGCCCCGTCGTGGTGGCCGGCCGCGTGGTGGTTACGGGCCGGGTCGTCGTGACGGGCGGGGTAGCCGGCCTGGTTGTCGCCACCGGACGGGTTGTTGTCGCCGGTCGGGTGGTCGGCAGAGGTTCGGTGATGGCCGGCGGGGTTACCACCACCGTGACCGTGCGGGAGCCCGCCTGATCGGGGACCGGGTCCGGGCTGGCGACAACGGTGAGGGGATTCGGCTGGATCGACACGCTCGCGCTCGCGCTCAGGCTCACCGAGAAGCCGGGTGCACCAACAGAACTCGGCGGATCTGTCGTCGTCTCCGGCAGGATGGTCGTGGTGTCGATGACCGCCGGCTCGGTGCCGGGCGCTTCGGGCGCGGGATCGACCACCGGCTCCGGGACGGCGGCGGGCTCGTCGATCACGGTCGCGCTGTCCACGAGGGCGGGATCGCCTGGTTCGGACTCACCGGGAACGGGAATATCGGGTGGCGTGCCGTCCGCGGGCGCGGCGTCGGCCTCCGGTTCGAGTTCGACGGCCGGCGGCAGCCCGTCGGAGGTCTGCGACGCGGTGGCGAGGGTGTCCCCCACCCGGTGGTCACCCTTGGACTCCACCGCGACGAACACACCGATGGTCACCGCCAACAGCGCTGCGACGGCGGCGATCTGCGGCCGGTGCCGCCGGAAGTCCTCCCCGGCGAGATAGGTGCCGAGCGCGGCCTTCCAGTGTCCGAGCCCGGGGCGCGGGGCGGAGTCGTACGCCTCGATCGGGAGGATTTCGGTCGCGTGCGGGTCGGGGGAATCGGGTTCGTTGCTGTCCGTTTGTCGCATGGGTGCCGCCTTCTCACCGCCGGGCCGGGCGTCGTGCGTGTCGAGCCGATCGGTCCCGGCGTGCCGGGCACGCCGGGACCGTGCGGGTCAGGACTGGTTCTTCAGGAAGGACACCGCGTTCACACTGCCCGCGACCGCGATATCGACCTTGCCGTCGCGGTCGAAGTCGAGCAGCACCGGAGTCTGCGGCAGCGCGGTCACCTCCAGCTCGCCGCGTTTGGTCAGCGTGCCGTCACCGTTTCCGGAGAAGATCACCATGCGCGAATTCAGCACCGCCGACATGGCCGCGTCCAACCTGCCGTCCCGGTCGAAATCCGCCACCGCGATACTCGTCGGGCCCAGTCCCGACAGCCCGATGCGATTGGTTTTCTCGAACCCGCCGTTGCCATCGGACACGAGCAGCGTGGTGCTGAAGGAGAACGAATCCGCGGTCACCACATCATCGATGCCGTCACCGTCGAAATCCCCCGCTCGCACATCCTCGGTGATGAGTCCGCTGGTGCTGGAACCCTTCCTGTCGAATTTGCCGTCGCCCTTTCCGAGAAACACCTCCACCCGCTGCAGCACGGTGTTGTTGACCGCGATGTCGAGTTTGTTGTCCGCGTTGAACTTTCCCACCGCGAACGCCGTCGGCGCACCCGCGATCAGCGCCGAGCCGCCCTGGTTGAACGTGCCGTCGCCCTTGCCGAGCCAGACCTGCACCCCGGCCGGCACCAGGCTCAGCATGTCCAGCTTGCCGTCGCCGTTGGCGTCGGCCAGGATGACCTCCTGTTGCGCCCCTTCGACCGTCAGGTAGTTCTTGCCGG
Source organism: Nocardia sp. NPDC005978 (assembly GCF_040614455.1). Taxonomy (NCBI): domain Bacteria; kingdom Bacillati; phylum Actinomycetota; class Actinomycetes; order Mycobacteriales; family Nocardiaceae; genus Nocardia; species Nocardia sp. NPDC005978. The sequence continues at coordinate 13,146 of NZ_JBEXUS010000136.1, read as the reverse complement.
TCTTGAACGTGCCGTCACCGTTGTTCAGGAACACCGCCAGGTTCACCCACCCCTGCGCGACGACATCGATCTTGCCGTCGCCGTTGACATCGCCCGCACCGATGGCGCCGTAGCCGATTCCGGGCTTGCCGACCCGGGTGCCCCTGTTGAATGTGCCGTCGCCCTTACCCGTCATGAGGATCGGGCCCTCACCCTGAAAATCGGCGGCGACGATGTCCGGAATTCCGTCACCATTGAAATCACCGCCCATCATCCCGATTGCGGACGGCCCCGGCCCCCAGGAAGGAAATGACCCGCCGGACGGCGAATCGACTTTGGGAGCGAAAGTTATGGAACCGGCCGCCACGGCCGTACTCGGCACTGCGAGTACAGCGACGGCAGCGGCGGCGAGCACAGCGAGACGGGTACCGAGAATTCGATTCTGCATACGTGTTCCTGAATCTGAGTGGCACCCACCGAATGGTGGTGACGACAAACTGTAAATGCACGCCGATGAGAAACCTTGAATTTCAACGCAATTCAGCTCTTTGCCCGATGCGGCCGGACTCCGTTGGTGCACAATCACCAACCCCCGGCTGTGAGCCTTCACAGGGATATCGAAAACCCTTCGTGAACCGCCCCGGTTCGCACTGTTGCCAACGCCATGGGACCGTCCGGCCGCACGATCCCGTCGCGCCCGGGCCACCGGCTGTGTCCGGTGACCGGTCTCGACGACCGGCCCCGCTGTCGCATATGCGAATATTTCGCGATGGCTGGTGGAACTGATTCGTGGCCGGTCGTCGACCTGCCCGACCTACTCGACGTCCTCGACCTCACCGAGGCGGGTCCCGGGCAGTTCCGCGCCCGCAATGTCGTCTCGACCCTGCCGACCACCCTGGGCAGCCAGACCCTGGCCCAGGCCGTGGTGGCCGCCGAGCGCACGGTGCCGCACATGGCGGTCCAGTCCCTGCACGGGGTGTTCCCGCGCGGCGGCTACGCCGATCGGGACGTAGACGTGCACGCCGAGGTCGTGCAATCGGGCCGGGCCCTGGCCACCGTCCAGGTGAGCTTCAGCCAGGACGGTCGTGAGCACGCCCGCGTGCTCGCCATGCTCAGCACCGAGGAACCCGACTTCCTGAGCCACGGCGCGCAGTTGCCCCGGGATGTGCCCGGCCCGGACGACTGCACCGAATTCCCCTGCGCCCTCCTGCCCTGGGAGGTCCGGACCCCGGGCGGCGCCGACGCTTTCGCCGCCGAACTCGCCGGGCCGCCGACCCTGGACGTCTGGATGCGCGCTCCCAAGGCGCCCGAGACGCCTACCATCGGCCGCGCCCTGCTGGCGCACGGCACCGAGGGCTTCCTCGGCCCGGTGGCCACCCGCCCGTACCCGCAATCCGAGATCGCCCGCCGCGGCGGGCGCGGCACCGCCGCGATGCTCACCCAGACGGTCACCTACCACCGCCCCTTCACGATCGGGGACTGGCTGCTGCTGCGCTGCGAGAGCACCTTCGCGGGCGGCGGCCGCATGTACGGCCAGTTGCAGGTCTACGCCCACACCGGCGAACTGGTCGCCTCGGTCACCGCCCAGGGCCTGATGCGCGGCGCGGGCTGATCCACGCCCGCTCGACCGATCATCGGCTCCCGGCGGGGGCGACGGGGGCGGCGAGGTAGTCCGCCACCGCCCCGGTCGCGCGGCGTGCGCTGTCGGCGGCGGACTCCATGGTCGAGGGCAGCCCGGTGCGGGTCCAGTCGCCCGCCAGGAACAACCCGGGAATCGGCGTGACGTGTGGCAGGCGCAGCGATTCGAAGCCCGGCTGCGCCGAGAACGTGGCGGCGGGCTGGTGAATCACCTTGCTGCGCACCACCCGCGCCGACCGGGACTCGGGATAGTGCCGGTGCAGCGATTCGATTGCCGCGTCGATGAATTCGGCGTTGCGCTGATGAACGACGTTCCAGGAGGCGCTGACCGCCAGGGAGTAGCAGTGCTCGGCCGCATCCGCCGCACCGTGCATGCCGCCGGTGTCGAAGACCCATTCGATGGTCGTACCGCGCAGATTCTCCGCCAGCCGCCGCATCCGCAGCGGACGATCGAGCCAGAGGTACACGCTGGAGATGGGCGCAGCCTCGATCTTGCGCACCGGCGTGAAGAAATCGTGCGCACCCAGCCCGCCGCGATCGAGCACCGTGGCCAGCGCCCACGGCGTCAGCGCCAATACCGCCGCGTCGCAATCGATCACCCGGCCGCCGGCCAGTTCCACCCCGTGCACGCGCCCGTCCCGCAGTACGACGTCGGCCAGCTTCGCGCCGGTGTGGATCTCCCCGCCGCGCGCCCGCAGATACCGCTCGGCCGGGGCGACGAACAACTCGTGCAGGCTGACGCGGGGCCAGATCGCGTCCCCCGCACGGGGATTCCCGGCGAGCGCCCGCCCGGAGATGAACCGCAACGCCTGCACGAAGGTGAAGGCCGAGACCCGGTCGGGCTGCTCGTTGAGCAGACCGATGACGAATTGATCGAGGGTCAGCGCACGCAGCGACGCCGGCACCCCGATCGTGCGAAACCAGCGGTCGACCGTCAGTTCGTCGAGCCGCTCGTCCTGCCGGGCAACCGCGAGAGCCAGCCGCGCCCAGGTCCGCAGCGCGGCGGGCCGGTCGCGCAGGGGAATCGGCGGCCACGCCAGCCACGCGGGACCCACCACCCGCCTGGCCCACGAGGGCAGCCACGCCGGACCCGAGCCGGTGCGCAGTTCGCCCGGACCGGTCCGGATCGCCAGCGGCGGTGCGTCCCAGCGCAATCCCTCGGCGCTGCCGATGGTCCGGACGTAGCTCAACAGCGCGTCGTAACACCCCGCGAACAGGTGCTGGCCGTTGTCCACCAGCCCCTCCACCCCGGGCACCTCGAACGAGAAGGTGCGCCCGCCCAGCCGGCCCGCCTTCTCCACCAGGGTGACTCGATGTCCGCGTTCGGCCAGCCACACCGCCGAGGCCAGCCCGGCCAGCCCGCCTCCGGCCACGACCACGTGCGCGGCGGCCGCACCCTCGGAATGATGAGAAAGAGAGCTACTCATCCTCTCATCGTAGGGACGGTGGCGCGCCGGCGCGTCGAAACCGCGGCATTCCAGCACAATTCGGCGGCGGCGACCGCTCGCGTTATCCCGCTTCCGCGACGCGAGCGATGTCGGCGAGGTCGGCCGCGATCATCTTCTTCGTCATGGACGCGGCCAGCGGCATGGTGACGCGTTCGAGGAGAGCGCGCAGCCGGCTCGGCCGCTGGGTCTCCCCCGAGAAGACGAAGGTGAGTTCGGACCCGGTACCGCGCGGCTCGACCGTGATCTCGGTGCGGTAGTCCACGCCCCGCGAATTGGCAACGACCACCGTGCGATTCGGCGGCGACACCTCGGCCACCTCCATCTCCTCGGCGGCCTCCTTACCGAACATCGCCCGGGTCTCGCGCCAGCGCGTGCCGACCCCGTATCCCTCCCCCGCGAGCCGCTCGACCTTGCGGACGCCGGTGAGGGTGTCGGCGGCGTGATCGAGGTCGGTCAACACCGCCCAGACCCGCTCGACGGGCGCGTTGATGGTGCGGGCGACGCTGATGACTGCCATGCGGGTCCTCCTCGGCTAGGTGGCCCGCAGTGTAGTGACCTGCACCGACAATGCCCGGCAGCCCGGTCACGCCGAGGCGTGTCCGCCGCGCCGCCCGCGGAACGGACGTGGCGCGGGCCGGAATTCGCGGGGAGACTGGGTGCGTAGCGCCCCCTTCCTCTCTCCAGGAGCACATGCGATGGCAACCAACGGGCCTTTCGGGATCGATCCCGAGGATTTCGAACGCGCACTACGCGACGCCGGGATCAACCTCCAAGACCTCATCGGCAAGGCCGGTCAGTACATCGACCGCACCGGCGCCAACACCCTGGGCTCGCTGCTCGGCCAGTTCATCACCCCCGAACGCCCGCGGGCCGCCGAGCCGCGCGAGGAGACCACCGGCGAAACCGGCAGCGGCGTCTGGACCATCTACACCGTCGAGGACGGCGCGGCCCGAATCGACCAGGTCTTCCCGAGCGAACTCGAGGCCCTGCGTGCGCACCGCGACAACACCGACGAACGCCGCCGCGTCCGCTTCCTGCCCTACGGCGTCCCGGTGAGCGCCCTCGATCTGCCCTGACGCCGCGGCCCCACGCCCGTAGGCAATTCAGCGGCGAAAGCGAGTTCTCGCCGCATTGTTCTTGCATCTGCAATTCCGGCCGAGCACGCCGGAATTAATTCATCGGTATCGATGTCTTGGTCGAGTTAACTTTCCGGAGTTAATAATCAATTCCGGATAGATACATACCGAACACGTGATGTTTTCCCACGTCTTCGACCTGGCGAATTTATTTCCGAATTCACCCACGGCGCGATGAGAACAGGTTATATTTCAGATCTCTTACGGTTACGGCTCGCAACCCGGGTCGTGCCATTGCTTCACAATATTGGAGATTGTCATGAGAACGACCGCATCCGTGTTGCTTCGTGCCGGCATCGTTACTCCGGTGGCGCTTGCCACTTTCTTCAGTTTCGCCGCTCCCGCGAATGCCGCACCGATCAGCGTGAACTGGAGCTGCCAGGGCACCATCTTCGGCATCGGGCAGACCTCGAGCATGGGCACCACCGTGACCGGGACCGCGCCGGCGTCGGCGACCTCCGGTTCGGCGGTGGCCATCACCCTCACGCCCGGGGCCTCCTCGGTGCCCAGTTCGGCGTCCGGATTCACGGTGACGAACATCAGCAATCTGAAGATGACCTTCCCGGTGCCCGCGAATTCGACGCTGGTCTCGGCGACCGCCTCCGGCGGCACCGTGGCCGGTTCGGTGTCCACCTCGGGCGGGAACGTGGTGCTGACCGTGCCCGGCCCGATCGCGGGCGGGTCCAGCTTCACCCCGCCGGCGGTGACCATCAACGTCACCGCGGGTTCGCCCGGAACGCCGATCACCAGCAAGTACGCCGGGACCAGCTACGGCAATCCCGGTATGACCATGACGACCAAGGTGGCGTTCGTCGGCAACGTGGCGACCGCGTGCTACCCGAATCCGTCCCCGACCCTCACCACCACGACCGTCAGCTGATCCCTGAGCCGACGGTGCAGCGTGACGGCCCGCATGCACGCTGCTGAGTTGTGGTGAGTGCCTGGACTGGGCTGCGATCAGCGGCCCAGTCCAGGCTCGCGCGTGCGACGTTCGCCCAATCCCGCCGCGCCGCCGCGGGTTTCGTGCCGCGGTGAATACTCCGATTCGGGTGTGCGATGCGGGCCTTCGGCACGGCCGACGTGTCGTACAGTGCAATGTCCGGCCCCCGTGGACGGTGACTCCTGTTGAGAGGTTTCATGTTTCGAGTGTTCGAGGATGGGAGCCCGTGCGTCCGATGTCAATTGATCCGGCGCCGATAGCGGTCGAGCTGCGCAAGGCGCTGGAGTTCTATCACGGCACCCTCGAGGATCTGGCCCGCGAATTGATCCGGCTGCTGGGTGTGAACGAAACCGATAGGCGGGCATTGGAAATCGTTCTGCTCGGCGATGCGAAAGCCACCACGCCCGGAATGCTCGCCGAGCGATTGGATCTCACCGCCGCGGGTGTGACGATCATGCTCAATCGGCTGGAAAAGCAGGGCTATATCGCCCGCTCGCTGCACCCCACCGATCGGCGGCGGGTAATCGTGGTGGCCACCGATCTGGCCACCCGGCGACTGCACGATCTGCTGTCGACGCTGGTCGACGACGGTTACCGGATGATGCTGAGCCGCTACGATCCCGCCGAACTGGAACTGATCGCGGGCTTTCTCACCCGGGTGAGCGAACTACAGCGCAGTCACCGGCAGCGACTGCGCGACATGGAACCTTACCCGCGGCCATAACGTATGCGGCAGCGCCTCGTTCGCCGTCCTCACACCCCCATGGCGGTGGTCTCCACGGCCAGCGCGGGGGTCTCCACGGCCGGCGCGGGGGTCGGCCGGGGCCGGGCGGGAACGGCCGGGAAGGGCCGCGGGGCGGCCACCTCCATCACCGCCTCGGTCACCGCCAGGCGGACACCGAGCCGGGGTGTGCGAGGCTGGGACGAGTCGCCGTGCAGGAGCAGGCGAATCGCGGACCAGGGCAGGTTGACACCGGCGAACGCCGTTTGGAACAGACCGGCCGAGGCGCGGGGATTGACCTCGAGCAGGACCGGTTCGCCGTGCAGGTAGCGCAGCTGCACATTGGACAGGTAGGGCAGTTCGAAACCGGTGATCAGGCGGCGGGCGATGTCCACCAGGGCCGGATCGTCGAGCAGGGTGCGGAAGCGGCCGTGCTTGGCGCGGGGAATGGCCACCAGCAGTTCACCGCCCGGACCGGACAGGCAGTCGATACTGACCTCGGGCGCGTCCAGATAGGGCATGACCATCAGTTCCGGCACCCGCTCGCCCTGTGCCGCGGCCACGCGCAGGGCCGCCGCGACCTGGTCGACCGAGGCCACCGGCTGCGGCGGCGCGAGCAGGCCCGCGATGCTGAGCGGGCGATCGTCGAGGATGCGGAAGCCGAACGCGGAGTACTCGCCGCTGGGTTTGATGCACAGCTTCTCACCGGCGGGCGCGAGTTCCCCGACCGCCCGGAACAGCTCGTCCGCATCGGACACCACCCGCCACGGCGGCACCGGAACCCCTGCCGCCCCGGCGATTTCGTAGGTGCGTGCCTTGTCCACCAGCGCTCGCACCGCCGCCGCGGGCGCGCACATCAGGCTGGTGCCCACCGCCGCGAAATCCGCGGCGCGATGCGCCAGCGCCTCCAGCCGCCGGGACGGTATGAGGACGTCGATCCCGTTCCTGAGACAGAAGTCGAGCGCGAACCGCGCGTACTCGTCGTTGTCGACCCAGCGGGGTTCGACGACCGGCACATCACACGCCAGCAGCGCGACGGCGCCCGGATCGACGTTGCCCGCGTAGATCATGACGTCGGCCTCGTCCGGGTTCTCGCGCAACAGCCGCATGATCTGCGCACTCACCGCGCCGGCACTGCTCAGCCAAATCCGAAGTGTTATGACGACGCTCCCGTCCCTGATTCCACACAACCAAGCGGTCAGAACCATCGCACCGAACCGGCGTCGGCGCATCTCGAGACGGCGGACCGCACTCGCGGCCGGGTGCGCCGCGCGGTGTCCGCGGCCGCACGGGCCGACTCCGGTACCGACCGCAGGTTTGCGAATTCGACATCGACCCCGACCCATCCGCCGCACCCCCGGTGCCGAACCAACTCGCGGCGACGATCCAACAGGACACTTCGACCACTGCCGTTGCGCCCCACTACGAAAGGAGCACAGTGCCACGGTTCGATATGTCCTGGCGTTCCTTCATGCCGTCATCGAGCAGGCAGATCGGCCGCTCGAACGCCGTGCCGACGCCGCGACACGCGTGTAATCCGCAGCGGTGCGCGCGCTTCGGGCGCGGCAGAGAAACCCGATCGCCGCGCCGTCGTTAGTTCAGCTATCTTTTAGCTATCACAATCTTCGCGGACGCGCTGAACTTCGGGTCGCCGCAACCTCGTTCGCGACGGGCTCCTCGCGCCTCCCGGTGATCGGCCGAATACCTGCGAAGATGTCCTGCGCGCAGCGCACATCCCAGCCCGCTGCCGAGCGCCTTTTCGCAGGCCTGAATACCGTTCGTCCACTGTGGCTGAAGCTGATTCGAGAGGTCGAAGGTCGATGAGTTACCAACAACTACCGGGTTGCCCGACGACCCTGGCGGACATTCTGATGCGTCGTGCCGTCGAGCAACCCGGACGGATCGGCTACACGTTCATCGACGATCGCGGCAATCGCGAGGTCGAGGACTACACGCTGCTGCTGAATCGGGTGGCCGCCTTGGCCACCCGATTGCAGGCGGTCAGCGCGCCGGGCGATCGGATCCTGCTGCTGTGCCCGCCGGGACCCGGCATGGTGCACGCGTTCCTCGCGTGCCTGTTCACACGGCGTGTCGCCGTGCCGCTGTATGTGCCTACCTCGCAACGGCATTCCGACACCGTCGCCGCGATCGCGCGCGACAGCGGCGCGGTCGCGGTCATCGCGCCGCGGTCGGTCGGCGTGGTGGCGCGCGAGCTGCTGGGCTGGCCGGACGAGCGGATCATCGACAGTGCCCCCGCCACCGATGGCGGCGGACTGGATCTGCTCGACATGGCCCTGCCCGGTCCGGACGATGTGGCTCACCTGCAATACACCTCGGGCTCCACCGGAAGCCCCAAAGGCGTGGTGGTGCTGCACCGCAACATCATGACCAATCTCGACGTCCTGCGGCGCGTGCTCCAGCACGACGAGAACAGCACGGCCGTGCACTGGCTGCCGCCCTCGCACGATATGGGCTTGATCCTGGGAATCCTGGAACCACTGTTCACCGGATATCCCGTCACACTCATGTCACCGCTGGCGTTCCTGCGTCATCCTCTCATGTGGCTGCGGGAGATATCGCAGAAAGCGAATACCACCGCGGGCGGACCCAATCTGGCCTACGCGATCTGTGCCGAACGAGTTTCCCGCGAGGACATCGAACAGCTCGATCTCTCGGGCTGGGAAATCGCATTCATCGGCGCCGAACCGGTCAATCCCACCATATTGGGAACATTCGCCGACACCTTCGCCGCGAGCGGATTCCGGCGCGAAAGTTTCTTTCCCGGATACGGTCTCGCCGAGGCGACCCTGTACGTCGCCGGCGGTCCCGTCGGTGCGGGCGTGCGCACCACGTCGTTCGCGAGCCAGGAGCTGGAACAGGGCCGCGCGGTGCCGAACACGGGCGGGCGCGAGCTGGTCGGCTACGGACCGGTAGAAGCCGGAACAGCGGCGATGGTCGATCCGGACACCCTGCGGCGCGTGGAACCCGGTCGCGTCGGCGAGATCTGGCTGTGCGGCGAGAGCATCACCGCGGGCTACTGGAACAAGCCGGAGGAGACCGCGCGCGGGTTCGCGGCGGAAATCGACGGCGAGCCGGGCGAGCGGTATCTGCGCACCGGCGATCTCGGCTTCACCGTGGACGACAATCTCTTCATCTGCGGACGGCTCAAAGAAGTCATGATCATCAACGGGCGCAATCTCTTTCCGCAGGACATCGAATGGAGCATCGAATCCACGCATCCGGAATTGCGCCGCGGCGGCTGTGCCGCATTGTCGGTCGAGGCGGACGGCGAGGAACGGCTGGTCGTCATTCAGGAGCTCGATTCCGAATCCACCCATGACAATGCCGCCCTGGCGGAATCGATCAAATCGACGGTCAGCCGGGAACACGCCGTGGCGCTGTACCGGGTGCTCTTCGTCGACAAGGGCAAGGTCCTGAAAACCACCAGCGGCAAGATTCGCCGATCGCACCTACGCACCCTGTACGCCAACGAATTCGAATCGAGGGCCAATTGAGCGAGCCACGGGACGACGCGGACACCACGGATTTCTTCCTGGACTGGGCCAGAGCGCGCCTGGGCCTCGAATCGGCCGACCCGAGCACGCCGCTCACCGCCCTCGGCCTCGATTCGGTCAAGGCCGCGGAACTGCTGACGATCCTCGAGGACCGATTCGGCATCGAGGTCTCGGCCGAGGACATCTACGGCGGCATGTGCGTGGCGGACCTGGCGGCGGCGGTCGCCGACCACGGCTCTCCCGCCGCCCAGGCGGTCGCCGCGGCGACCGGGCAGACCGGGCGGGCGCGGCAGCCCGGCGCGGGGATGGACCTCAGCCTGTTCTTCTTCGCCAGCGACGCGCAGCATCACGATTCGCAGCGCTATCGGCTGCTGCTGGACAGCGCCCGCTTCGCCGACACGCACGGCTTCGCCGCGATCTGGCTGCCGGAGCGTCATTTCCACACCTTCGGTGGGCTGTACCCGAACCCGGCCGTGCTGGCCGCGGCACTGGCGGCGAGCACCCGGCGGATCCGAATCCGGGCGGGCAGCGTGGTTCTGCCGCTGCACCACCCGGTCCGGGTCGCCGAGGACTGGTCGGTGGTCGACAACCTCTCGGACGGCCGGGTCGACATCGCCTTCGCCACGGGCTGGAACGCCGACGATTTCGTGCTTGCCCCGGACAATTACGCCGATCGGGTCGCGTTCACGCGTTCGGGTATGGACACGGTCAAGCAGCTGTGGCGCGGTGAGCCGATCGAACTGCCGAACGGCGCGGGCGAATCCCGATCGGTGCGCATCTTCCCCGCGCCGATCCAGCCCGAACTCACCACCTGGCTGACCTGCAGCGGCGGGGTGGAGCGCTTCGAGATGGCGGGCGAGTCCGGCGCGAACGTGCTGACCGCCCTGCTGTTCCAGAGCGTGGACGAACTGGCGGACAAGATCACCGCCTACCGCAAGGCGCGCGCGAGCCACGGCCACGGCGCGGGCAAGGTCACCGTCATGCTGCACACCTTCGTCGGAGCCGACGAGGCCGCGGTGCGTCAGACCGTGCGGGACCCGTTCAAGACCTACCTCGCCGATTCGGTCGACCTGTGGCGCCGGGGCGCGGAAGCCCTGGACAAGCTGGACGACCGGTCGCGAAACAAGGTGCTGGACTTCGCTTTCGAACGGTACTACCGGGAGAGCGGACTGTTCGGCACCCCGGAGTCGGCGCTGCCCATGGTCGAGAGCCTGCATCGGGCGGGCGCCGACGAGATCGCCTGTCTCATCGATTTCGGGGTGCCCGTTCCGACGGTGCTCGACGGCCTGGAATCGCTGGCCACCCTGGCAAACAAAGCACGTTCTCTTTGAGTTTCGGATCTTCAGGAGGCGGGATGCGCGACCATCGATCACCTTTGCAAGCCCTCGAGGGCCCCGCATCGACCTACCCGCTCACAGCGGCGCAGCGTGCGATTCGGTTATTGCAACAGCTCGCGGGCGACACACCGGTGTCGAACGCGCTGTACCTCGAACTCGCCGGTGACCTGGACACCGCGCTGCTGATCGCGTCGTTCGGGCGGGCGCTCGACGAGTTCGAGGTCAGCCGGGTGCGAATCGTCGAGGTGGACGGCGTGGCGCGCCAGGTGGTGGACGACACCGCCAACGGCGCGGTGCGGCTGCTCGACCTCACGACCGCACCCGATCCCGTTGCCGCCGCGCAGGATTGGATGAACGCGGACTTCCGCGCACCCATCGACCTGCCCCACGGCCCGGTGGTGCTCGGCGCTGTCCTGCGGGTCGCCGAGCACCGCTGGTTCTGGTACCTGCGCGCCCACCACATCGTGATGGACGGCGTCGCCGCGCTCAACATCCTCACCCGCAGCGCGGGGCTGTACACCGCGGCGCTCGCGGGCGAAGAGCCCGCGCGCCAGGCGATTCGGACGCTGGGCGAGATCGTGGCGGCTGACGAGCAGTACCGATCGTCGCAGCGCTTCCGCGACGACCGCATGTTCTGGGCGGAGTATGTGGCCGAGCTGCCAGAACCGGTCACCCTGACCGATCGGGTGGCGCTGGCCGAGGCGCATCCGCTCGCGGTGAGCGCGGTCCTGTCCGCCGGCACCGACGACACGCTGCGCGCCGCGGTCGCGAGCCGCGCCACCGGCCCGGCGGTCTTCCTGCTGGCCGCGTTCGGGGTGTATCTGGCCCGGATGACCGGCTCCGACGATGTGGTGCTGAGCCTTCCGGTGTCCGCGCGCGTCACCGCGTCGATGAGCCGCTCGGGCGGCATGACCGCCAACATCGTCCCGTTCCGCATTCGCCTGACCCCGGATCTGTCGGTCGGCGAGCTGCTCGAGCGGACCCAAGGCACCCTGATGGAGGTCCTGCGCGGACAGCGCTATCGGCACGAGGACATGCTCGCGGACTCGGGATCGGTTGCCGCGCGCCATCTTCCGCAGGCCGCCGGGCCGATGGTCGACCTGATGATCCTGGACACCCGGATCGAGCTCGGCGACATCACCGGCCGGCTGCGAGTCCTCACCCCGGGGTTGGTGCCCGACCTGTCGGTGAACGTCTACCCGGCCGTCGGCGGGGAAAGCACCCGCGTCGACTTCTTCGCCAATCCGAGCGCGTACACCCCCGAACAGGTCGCGGCGCATCACGAGCGGTTCGCGCACTTCTTCGACAGCTTCCTGAGCTGCGTGCTCACCGATCCCGCTACCCGGGTGCGCTCGGTGGAACTGCTCGAGCCCGAGGAGCGCCGGGAACTGCGGCGCGCGGGCGCCGGGGCGCCGGGTCCCGAACAGCTCACCCTGCCCGAGCTGCTGTCCGGGGCGGCCGCGGCGCACGCCGACCGGATCGCAGTCCGCGCGGACGAGCGCACCTGGACCTACCGCGAACTCGACGAGTGGTCGAACCGGTGCGCCCGTGCGTTGATCGAGCTCGGCGCGGGGCCGGAAACCACCGTGGCGGTGGCGATCCCGCGCTCCGCGGCCTGGATGCGCGCGCTGTGGGCGGTGGCCAAGACCGGCGCCGCGTTCGTGTCCCTGGATCTCACCCAGCCGGTCGAGCGCAACCGGTTCGTCCTCACCGACTGCCCCGCCGCCATCCTGCTGATCGACGGCGCGGGCGCACCGGACATCAGCGGTCTGGACGGATGCGGCGCCCGGGTGGCCGACCTCGACGGGTTCGAACCGGCCGCGCACCGGGCGGATCCGATCACCGACGCCGATCGGCGCGGCGCGGTCCAGCCCGGCAATACCGCGTACATGGTGTACACCTCCGGTTCGACCGGTACCCCCAAGGGCGTCGCGGTCACGCACGCGGGCCTGTCCGCGATCTCGGACACCCTCGTGCGGCAGTACGGAATCGACTGTGATTCGCGCATGCTGGCCGTCGCGGCCCGCACCTTCGACGCGGCGGTCTTCGAAGTGCTGGCCGCGGTTCCGGCGGGCGCGGCCCTGATCGTCTCCCCCGCAGGTGTTTTCGCCGGTCCGCCGCTGACCGAGCTGATGCGGGCCCAGGGTGTGACGCACGCATGTTTGACTCCGGCGGTCGCCGCCTCCCTCGACGCTCCGCGGCTCGACGCGTTGCGCGTGCTCATGGTGGCGGGCGAGGCGTGCCCGCCCGCGCTGGTGCGCCAGTGGTCCGGCAGCGACTCCGCCGGAGTCCGCAGGCTGTACAACCTCTACGGCCCGAGCGAGGCCACCATCTGGGCGCCAGCACCACGATGTCGGCCCCCGCCAGCGCGACGCGGTGATCGTGGGTGGCCGCGATGGGCGGCAGTTCGACCTCGGGGAGATACCAGGGGT
>NZ_JBEXUS010000135.1:0-19786 GCF_040614455.1 Nocardia sp. NPDC005978 | reverse complement strand
GAGATAATATTTGTGTTTTTTCAAACACATAATACTTCACCGCGGGGGTGTTGGTGGTGGGCGGCGGTTCGCTGTGTGTCGGGTCGGGCGTCAGCCGAAGGCGATGCTGCCCAGGGTGTTCCAGCCCATGACCGAGTCCACGGCCAGGCCGCAGAACACGATCGCCAGGTAGTTGTTCGACTGCAGGAACAGACGCAGGGGCTTGACGGGCTCGCCGCGGCGCACACCCGAGTAGAGCTGGTGGGCCATCAGCAGGAACCACGCGCCCGCGGCGATCGCCACGGCGGCGTAGATCGCACCGGCGGCCGGGACCAGGGCCAGGGTCGCCAGCACCGTCAGCCAGGTGTAGATGACGATCTGCTTGGTGACGACCTGCTCGGTGGCGACCACGGGCAGCATGGGCACGCCCGCCGCCTTGTAGTCCTCCTTGTAGCGCATGGCCAGCGCCCAGGTGTGCGGCGGCGTCCAGAAGAAGATCACCAGGAACAGCACGATGGCGGGCCAGGCGATGGTGCCGGTGACCGCGGACCAGCCGACCAGGGCGGGCATGCAGCCGGCCGCGCCGCCCCACACCACGTTCTGCGAGGTGCGGCGCTTGAGGCCGAGGGTGTATACGAAGACGTAGAACAGGATGGTCGCCACCACGAGCGCGCCCGACAGCAGGTTCGCCTGCCACCACAGCCACGCGAACGACCCGAGGCCCAGCGTGATGCCGAAGACCGCGGCGTTGCGGGTGGGCACCGCGTCCCGGGCCAGCGGCCGCTTGGAGGTCCGCTTCATGACCTTGTCGATGTCCGCGTCCGCGACGCAGTTCAGCGTGTTCGCGCTGGCCGCGCCCATCCAGCCGCCGAACAGCGTGGCCAGGATGAGGCGAATGTCCACGGTGCCGCGATCCGCGAGCAGCATGGTGGGAATCGTTGCCACGAGCAGCAGCTCGATGACGCGCGGCTTGGTGAGCGCGATGTAGGCCAGGACCCGGCGGGTGCCGGCTGCCAGCGGTCCACTGCCCGTGACGCGCTCAGCAAGCACCGTCCCGGAGGTGCCGTGAGCGCCACCCGGCTGTTGCCCAATCCGCACTGTTTCTCCTCGCACGCCGTGCACTTGATCCGGTCTCGAACCAGCAGCGCGCTCGGCCGTTACCTGTGTCAAGGCCCCGGCGGCGCGGCTACTACTACACGGAATGGTAGACCCACGCCGCGCAACCGCTAATTCGCCCTCCGTCTGCGTGGCCGTCACCACGCCCGGGCGAGTTCGCTGTCGCGAGGTCTCGTTCTTTCTAAAATCCGCACCCACGGCACGCGCCTCCGCTGTGATCGGTGCCCGGCCGGACGGGTCGCCGTCGCCGTCCCGAGTGCGTGTCGCGGGTCCGCGAAAACGTTCTGCCCTGGGCGTTTCGCGAGTTTTCGAACGGGTAAGTCCGGGCGTGTCACCGAACGCGGCGATGACGCCGGGTCACGGGCAGGTCCGCGCCCGGACACGAACTCACGACACGACGGCCGGTGAACGCGGGTTCCCGTATAGCGCGGAAACGGCCCCCTTTAGGGTGGTAGTAGTCCGGTGCGCTGTCGGATGCTCGTGTCGGCGCATCGCGCATCCCCCCGCCAGCGAAGCCGCCGACAACCTCAGTGTTCACGAGAAGGTCAGGAGAACCTCGGTCGTGTCAGTCACAGACGACATCCGCGCCCTCACGCAGCCGCATCACCCCACCGACTGGAGCGACCTGGACACGAAGGCCGTCGACACGGCCCGTGTGCTGGCCGCCGACGCCGTCCAGAACGCCGGAAACGGCCATCCCGGCACCGCGATGAGCCTGGCGCCGTTGGCGTACACGCTGTTTCAGCGCGTCATGCGGATCGATCCGAGCGATCCGGAGTGGGTGGGACGCGACCGTTTCGTGCTGTCCTGCGGCCACTCCAGCCTCACCCAGTACGTGCAGCTGTACCTTGCCGGTTTCGGCCTGGAGCTGAACGACCTCGTCAACCTGCGCAAGTGGGGCTCGCTCACCCCCGGCCACCCCGAGTACCGGCACACCGACGGCGTGGAGATCACCACCGGCCCGCTCGGCCAGGGCCTGGCCTCGGCGGTCGGCATGGCGATGGCGGCACGGCGTGAGCGCGGTCTGTTCGATCCCGAAGCGGCACAGGGCGAGAGCGCCTTCGACCACTTCGTCTACGTGATCGCCTCCGACGGCGACATGGAAGAGGGCGTCACCTCCGAGGCGTCCTCGCTCGCGGGCACCCAGCAGCTGGGCAACCTGATCCTGTTCTACGACGACAACCGCATCTCGATCGAGGACGACACCCGCATCGCCTTCACCGAGGACGTCGCCGAGCGCTACCGCGCCTACGACTGGCACGTGCAGGTCGTCGAGGGCGGCGAGAACGTCACCGCCATCGAGGAAGCCGTGGCCGCCGCGCAGGCCGTGACCGACAAGCCGTCGATCATCCTGCTGCGCACCATCATCGGCTTCCCGGCCCCGAACAAGCAGAACACCGGCGCCTCGCACGGCGCCGCGCTGGGCAAGGACGAGGTCGCCGCCACCAAGAAGATCCTGGGCTTCGACCCGGAGAAGAACTTCGACGTGGACCCCGCGGTCATCTCGCACACCCGCAACCAGGTCGCCGATCGCGCCAAGGCCGCCAAGGCCGCCTGGCAGGATCAGTTCGACGCGTGGGCCGCGGCGAACCCCGACAACAAGGCGCTGTTCGATCGCCTGGCCACCCGCAGCCTGCCCGAGGGCTGGGCCGAGGCGCTGCCGACCTGGGCCGCCGACCCCAAGGGCATGGCCACTCGCAAGGCGTCCGGCGCGGTGCTCGCCGCGCTCGCGCCGGTGCTGCCGGAGCTGTGGGGCGGCTCCGCCGACCTCGCCGAGTCCAACAACACCACCATGCCGAACACCCCGAGCTTCGGCCCGGAGTCGATCTCCACCGGCATGTGGAAGGCCAACCCGTACGGTCGCACCCTGCACTTCGGCGTTCGTGAGCACGCCATGGGCTCGATTCTCAATGGCATTGCGCTGCACGGCCCGACGCGTCCGTACGGCGGCACCTTCCTGGTGTTCTCCGACTACATGCGCCCCGCGGTGCGCCTGGGCGCGCTCATGCGCACCCCGGTCACCTACGTGTGGACGCACGACTCCATCGGCCTGGGCGAGGACGGCCCGACGCATCAGCCGATCGAGCACCTGGCCGCGCTGCGCGCCATCCCGGGCCTGAACGTCGTGCGCCCGGGCGACGCCAACGAGACCACCTACGCCTGGCGCACGATCCTGGAACGTGACTCCGCGGAACGGCATTCGCACTTCTCGGTGTCCGAGCCCGCGCACCAGGACGGCCCGTCCGCGCTCGCGCTGACCCGTCAGGATCTGCCCATCCAGGAGGGCACCTCCTTCGAAGGCGTCGCCAAGGGCGGGTACGTGCTGGCCGAATCCTCCACCGCCACACCGCAGGTCATCCTGATCGGCACCGGTTCGGAACTGCAGCTGGCGGTCGAGGCGCGCGCTACCCTCGAGGCGCAGGGCATCGGCGCCCGCGTGGTGTCCATGCCGTGTGTGGAGTGGTTCGACGCGCAGGACCAGGCGTACAAGGATTCCGTGCTGCCGCCGTCGGTCAAGGCGCGCGTCACGGTCGAGGCCGGAATCGCCATGCCGTGGTACCGCTTCGTCGGCGACGCCGGCGAGAACGTCTCGATCGAGCACTTCGGCGCCTCGGCCGATTTCAAGACGCTGTTCCGCGAGTTCGGCATCACGACCGACGCCGTTGTCGCCGCCGCCACCCGCTCGCTCGCCAAGGTGAAGGGATAGTCAGAACATGACCCAGAACGCGAATCTCGCGGCGCTTTCCGCCGCCGGGGTTTCGGTGTGGCTGGACGACCTGTCGCGCAATCGCATTCAGTCCGGAAACTTGAAGGACCTGATCGATACCCGCAGCGTCGTCGGTGTCACCACCAATCCGTCGATCTTCCAGGCCGCGCTGTCGCAGGGCCACGACTACGAGTCGCAGGTCAACGAGCTCGCGGGCCAGGGCGCGGACGTGGACACCACCATCCGCACCATCACCACCGATGACGTGCGCGCGGCCTGTGACGTGTTCGCCGAGGTCTTCGCCGCCACGAACGGCAAGGACGGCCGCGTCTCGATCGAGGTCGACCCGCGCCTGGCCAACGACGAGGACGGCACGGTCGCCCAGGCGATCGAGCTGTGGAAGATCGTCGACCGGCCCAACCTGTTCATCAAGATTCCCGCCACCGAGGCCGGCCTGCCGGCCATCTCGCGGGTCATCGCCGAGGGCATCAGCGTGAACGTGACGCTGATCTTCTCGGTCGAGCGCTACGTCGCGGTGATGGGTTCGTACCTGGCGGGCATTCGCAACGCGAAGACCGCCGGGCACGACGTGGCCAAGATCCATTCCGTCGCTTCGTTCTTCGTCTCGCGCGTGGATTCGGAGATCGACAAGCGGCTCGAGGCCATCGGCTCGGACGAGGCGCTCGCGCTGCGCGGCAAGGCCGGTCTGGCCAATGCCCGCCTGGCGTACGCGGCCTACCAGGACGTCTTCGACGGCGGCGACCACACCTCGGTGTTCGCGCAGCTGCGGGCTTCCGGCGGCGCGAACGCTCAGCGCGCGCTGTGGGCCTCGACCGGTGTGAAGAACCCGGACTACCCGGACACCCTGTACGTCACCGAACTGGTGGGCCCGAACACGGTGAACACCCTGCCGGAGAAGACCCTGCAGGCCGCCGCGGACCACGGCGAGATCACCGGCGACACGCTCTCGGGCACCGGCCCGGAGTCGCAGGCGATCTTCGACCAGCTGACCGCCGTCGGCATCGACCTGGTCGATGTGTTCGACGTGCTGGAGACCGAGGGCGTCGAGAAGTTCGTGACGTCCTGGCAGGAACTGCTCGAAGCCACAACCGAGCAGCTCCGGGTAGCAGGAGGCAACTGACGGTGGCAGCCCGCGCGGCGACAAAGGTCACGAAGGGGAATCCGCTCCGCGATGGGCGGGACAGCCGGGTACCCCGAATCGCTGGACCTTGCAGCATGGTGATTTTCGGTGTTACCGGTGACCTGTCGCGGCGCAAACTGCTGCCGGCCATCTACGACCTGGCGAACCGGGGGCTGTTGCCCCCCGGTTTCGCCCTGGTCGGATTCGCCCGCCGGGAGATGACCGACGAGGAGTTCGCGGCGCTCGTGCACGAGTCCGTGAGCTCCTCCTCGCGCACCCCGTTCCGGGAAGAGGTGTGGCAGCAGCTGCGGGACGGATTGCGGTTCGTCCAGGGCACTTTCGAGAACGACGCGGCCTTCCATCGGCTCGCGACGACCTTGAAGGACCTGGACCGCGATCGCGGCACCGGCGGCAATCACGCCTTCTACCTGTCGATTCCGCCGGACGAGTTCCCGGTGGTGCTGGATCAGCTGTCGAAGAACGGTCTGGCACAACCGGGTATCGCCCCGCAGAATCAGCCGCCCGCGTGGCGGCGCGTCATCATCGAGAAGCCGTTCGGCCACGACCTGGACAGCGCGCTGGACCTGAACGCGCTGGTCAATCGGGTGTTCCCGGAGTCGTCGGTGTTCCGCATCGACCACTACCTGGGCAAGGAGACGGTCCAGAACATTCTGGCGCTGCGCTTCGCGAACCAGCTGTTCGATCCGATCTGGAACGCCAACTACGTCGACCACGTGCAGATCACGATGGCCGAGGACATCGGCCTCGGCGGGCGCGCGGGCTACTACGACGGCATCGGCGCGGCCCGCGACGTGATCCAGAATCACCTGCTGCAGCTGCTCGCGCTGACGGCCATGGAGGAGCCGGTTTCCTTCCAGCCCAAGCAATTGCAGGCGGAGAAGATCAAGGTCCTCTCGGCGACCAAGCTGGTCGAGCCGCTCGAGCAGACCACCGCGCGCGGGCAGTACACCGCAGGCTGGCAGGGCAGCGAATCGGTCGTGGGCCTGTTGCAGGAGGACGGTTTCGACCCGAATTCGCGCACCGAGACCTACGCGGCCATCACCCTGGCCGTGGAGACCCGGCGCTGGGCGGGTGTGCCGTTCTACCTGCGCACCGGAAAACGCCTGGGCCGCCGCGTCACCGAGATCGCGGTGGTGTTCAAGCGCGCCCCGCACCTGCCCTTCGATCAGACCATGACCGAGGAACTCGGGCAGAACGCGCTCGTGATTCGCGTGCAGCCCGACGAGGGCATCACCATGCGATTCGGATCCAAGGTGCCGGGTTCCTCCATGGAGGTCCGCGACGTGAACATGGACTTCAGCTACGGCGAAGCCTTCACCGAGGACTCCCCCGAGGCGTACGAGCGGCTCATCCTGGATGTGCTGCTCGGCGTCCCCTCGCTGTTCCCGGTGAACGAGGAGGTCGAATTGTCCTGGCGCATCCTCGATCCCGTGCTGGAGCAGTGGGCCGCGACCGGTAAGCCGGATCCGTACGAGGCCGGCACCTGGGGCCCGGAATCGGCCGACGAGATGCTCGCGCGCAGCGGGCGGGAATGGCGGCGGCCGTGATCATCGACATGCCCGACACCGACACCCGCGAGGTGTCCAAGCGGCTGATCCAGCTGCGCGAGGCCAACGGCGTGGTCACCGTGGGCCGCGTGCTCACCCTGGTGGTGTGCACCCTGGACAGCTCCGAGGCCGAGGACGCCATCGACGCGGCCAACGACGCCAGCCGCGAACACCCCTGCCGGGTGATCGTGCTGGCGCGCGGGGATCGCAATGCCGCGACGCGTCTGGACGCCCAGATCCGCGTGGGCGGGGACGCGGGCGCGGCCGAGGTCATCGTGCTGCGGTTGCAGGGTGAGCTGGTCAGCCACGAGAGCAGCGTGGTGGTGCCGTTCCTGCTGCCCGACACCCCCGTGGTGGCGTGGTGGCCGCGCGGCGCCCCGGAGTTCCCGTCCAAGGATTCGGTGGGCCGCCTGGCCACCCGGCGCATCACCGACGCCACGTTCGCGCCGGATCCGCAGGGCACCATCAAGAAGCGACGTGACTCCTACGCCTCGGGCGACACCGATCTGGCGTGGAGCCGCATCACCTACTGGCGGGCCCTGCTGGCCGCCGCCCTGGACGAGGCCCCGTTCGAAGCCGTCGAGTCGGTGACGGTGTCGGGCCTGCGCGACGAGCCCGCGCTGGACATGCTGGCCGGCTGGCTGGCCGCGCGCCTGGACTGCCCGATCGTGCGCCGCACCGGCGAGCTCAAGGTGGAGGTCAAGCGCCCGACGGTGTCCATTTCGATCGCGCGCCCGCAGCACGGGCGCACCGCGACCCTGACCCGCACCGGCGAGCCGGATCAGCGTTTCGCGCTCGCCCGCCGCGAGACCAGGGACTGTCTGGCCGAAGAACTGCGCCACCTCGATGCCGACGTGATCTACGCCGAGGCCCTGACCGGAATCGAAAAGGTGAACTATGAGTGAGCCCGTCGTCGAAACCTTCGCAGGCACAGAGGAACTCGTCATGGCCGCGGCCGCGCGCTTCGTGGCGCAGGTCGTGGAGGCCCAGCGCCTGCGCGGCTCCGCCTCGGTCGTGCTGACCGGCGGCGGCAACGGCATCGGGCTGCTGGAATGGGTCCGCAAGGCGCCGGGTGAGATCGACTGGTCCAAGCTCGACGTGTTCTGGGGCGACGAGCGGTTCCTGCCGGTCGGCGATCCCGAGCGCAACGAGGTGCAGGCCCGCGCGGCGCTGCTGGACCACGTTCCGGTCGACCCCGCCCGGGTGCATCCGACCGAGACCTCCAGCGGCGACTACCCGGACGTGCTCGAGGCCACCGGCGAGTACTCGGCGGCGGTGCACGCGTATCTGGCCGAACACGGCTCGTTCGACGTGCATCTGCTCGGCATGGGCGGTGAGGGGCACGTCAATTCACTGTTCCCGCACACCGCGGCCACCCGCGAGGAGCGCGAACTCGTTGTCGCCGAGACACATTCGCCCAAGCCGCCGCTGGTGCGCATCACGCTGACCCTGCCCGCCGTCCGGCGCTCGCGGCACGTCGTGCTGATCGTCGCGGGCGAGGCCAAGGCCGCCGCGGTCGCCGCGGCGCTCAACGGCGCGTCGCCCCTGGACATCCCGGCCGCGGGCGCGATCGGCAGCGAGTCGACCACCTGGCTGCTGGACACCGCGGCCGCGAGCGACCTGCCCGGCTGACACAGCTCGTTCCTCGAAACCGGTCTCCTCGCGGGGGCCGGTTTCTTCGTCCGCGGGTGCTGTGTCGCAACGGCGCGCCCCGAGGCACACCAACGATCAGCCCGTTCGCTCCGTGCGCGCGACCGGACTGGAAGAATTCGACCATGATCTACCTCAGCCACGTCGACGTTCTGCTCATCGCCACCCGCGGCGACGAGGTCCTGCTCGCGCGCCGGGCCAACACCGGCTACTCCGACGGGCTGTGGAATCTGCCCTCGGGCAAACTCGACGCGGACGAGGACCTCGAGGCCGCCATGATCCGCGAGGCGGCCGAGGAGCTCGGGATCACGCTCACCCGCAAGGACATTCGCATGGCGGCCAGCCTGCACGTGCGGACGCCGGACGAGGTGGGCCGCGTCGGGTTCTTCTTCCACGCCGATCGCTGGGTGGGCGAGCCCTACAACGCCGAACCGGACAAGTGCTCGGACCTGCGGTGGTTCCCCATCGATCAGCTGCCCGCCGACACGGTGCCGTACACCAGCGCCGGGGTGGATCTGTACCTGCGCGGGGAGAATTTCGGCCTGTACGGGTGGCCGACGCAGCTATCGGAGAGCTGAATGCGCCTGTCCGCCACTCGCGCCCGCGCGGCGCGGGCCTCGGTCGCGGTGGGAGCGGCGCTGCTGGCGTTGATCATGCTGCCGCGTCCGGCGCCGGACGCACCGCCGTTCGACCCCGAACGGGTGCCCGGATCCCAGGTGGTGTGGGTGACCGCGCGGGCCGGGGCCTCGCACGCGATGCTGGAGCTGTGGGAGCGGGATCGCCTGCGCGAGTGGCGGCAGACCTTCGCGGTAAGCGCCCGGGTGGGCGGCGAGGGCATCTCCGAGCACGCGCGCGAAGGTTCGGCGTACACCCCGCAGGGCATCTTCCCGCTGACCGAAGGTTTCGGCAGGCGGCCCGCTCCGGCGACATGGCTGCCGTATCTCACCGTCGGTTCGTCCGACACCTGGTGGTGGGTCTCGGACACCGAAAGTCCGTACTACAACCAGCGATTCCGCTGCGCGGAGTCCGCGTGCCCGTTCGACACAGCGGCCGGTGAGAACCTCGGCCGCACCGGGGAGGCGTACGACTACGCACTGGTCATCGACTACAACCGGGCGCCGGTGGTCCCCGCCGCCGGCTCGGCGTTCTTCCTGCACGTGGGGACCGACGGGCCGACCGCGGGCTGCGTGGCGGTCTCGGCGGATGTCATGCGCAGCCTGCTCACCACGCTGCATCCCGATCGCCGCCCTGTAATAGGCATGTACGCCCACTGAATCCGGCTCGAGCTGCCATGCTGAGGACCATGGCGCAGACCGACCCGATCGGCGCGTGGAAATCTCTGCGCGCCGGCAATGAGCGTTTCACCAGCGGTACCCTCGAGCATCCCGGCCAGGGCGCGGCCGAACGCGCGAAACTCGTACACGGGCAACAGCCTTCGGTCATCCTGTTCGGCTGCGGTGACTCGCGGGTGGCCGCCGAGCTGATCTTCGATCAGGGCCTGGGCGACATGTTCGTGGTCCGCACCGCGGGCCACGTGATCGATTCCTCGGTGCTCGGATCCATCGAATACGGGGTCGAGGTGCTGCACGTGCCGCTGATCGTGGTGCTCGGGCACGACAGCTGCGGCGCGGTGAACGCGACCATCAACGCGCTGGACGGCGGTGACGTGCCGGGCGGGTTCATCCGCAGCATCGTCGAACGGATCACCCCGTCCATTCTCATCGGGCGCGGTGAGGGTCTGACGAGCGTCGACGATCTCGAGGCCCGGCACGTGGTGGAGACCGGGCGGTTGCTGATGGAGCGGTCCATGGTGGTGGCGCGGGCGGTCGCCACCGGCGGGTGCGCCATCGCCTGTGTGACTTACGAATTGGCCGACGGCCGGGCCCGGTTGCACCGGGTGATCGGCGATATCGGCGAATCGGCGACGCTGAACGATCCCGAACCCCGGGACTGAGGGCGGCTCGGCCGCGCTCCCCGCGGGCCGCGGGCGCGGTCACCGCGTACGCGCCGCCGCGATGACGGCTATGTCCCGTCCACGGGTACCCTCGGCAGCGAATCTCTCTCATCGTCGCTGAACAGCGAGCCAGCGGGCGCCGCCATCGCCCGAAATCCGTTCCGCGCGAATCTGTGCCACGTCGGCTACATTGCTCGGCGTACTCCTCCTCAGCGATCCGATCGAGCTATACAGAGAGTAGAAAAATTGAGCAGCGGCAAGGACCTCGCACTGACCCACGTCAGTGTGCTGGTCGGCAATCAGCGCGAAGCCCTGGAGTTCTATCGCGACGCCATCGGTCTGGAGGTCCGCCAGGATATGCCGTTCGGCAAGGTTCGCTGGCTGACGGTGGGCCCGATCAGCCAGCCCACCATCGAGTTCCTGCTCGAGGTGCCGGAAATGGTGCCCAATGACGGAGTACAGCAGGGCGCGCGCACCCGGATCGCGACCGGCGCGCAGGGCACGCTCATCTTCAGCACCGACGACGTGGACGCCACCTTCGCCCGCCTGAAGTCGGCCGGGGTCGAGGTGGCCCAGCCGCCCATCACCCAGCCGTACGGCGTGCGGGACTGCGGTTTTCGCGACCCGTGGGGCAATCACCTGCGTTTCTCCCAGCTGATGCCCTGATCCGCGGGCCGCTGCGAATCACTGCCGAATCCACTCCGGCAGGGGTTCGCAGCGTTCCCGGAGTTCGTCCGGAAGTCCCGAAACCCCGAGCCGCGCACCGAGAATCCCGCCGACGATCGCACACGTGGTGTCCATGTCCCCGCCCGCGGCCGCCGTCCGCCACAGCGCCTCGGCGACGTGCGCGCCGTGCTCGGCGACCATCCATAGGCAGAACGGCACGGTGTCCTGTGCGGAGGTCCGGCTCCCGTTCCCCAACAGGGCGATAACTTCCTCGATGTCCGCGAGCGGCCCGAGCGCGCCGGCGGCGGAGATGCCCTCCCGGACAGCACCGCCCGGGGTGTGCTCCGCGACCGCCGCGAGCAGCGCTTCGCCGCGCAGTCCCGGATCCGAAACACCCAGTGCCGCAGCTACCGCCACGGCAACGGCCCCCGCCACCCCTTCCGCATGGGCATGGGTCACCACCGCCGAGGCGGCGGCCTCTCGAACAACCCGGTCGAGGTCACCGGCGAAATAGGCGCCCACCGGTGCGACCCGCATGGCCGCGCCGTTCCCCCACGATCCCCGCCCGTCCCGGGCCCGCCCCGCCAGCTCGCGCCAGTCCCCGCCCCGGTCCCGGATCAGCCGCAGGATCCGCCCGGTCCCCGGCCCGTACCACCGGTAGATGTCGTAGTGCGCGGCAAAGGATTTCGCGAGCGCATCCTGATCGATCCGCCCGAGCTCGCGCAGCACGGCGAACACCGAGCAGGCCATCTCGGTGTCATCGCTCCACAACCACGGCCCCGCCAGTAGTGAACGCTCCCGCAGCGCGGCGTGATTGAGCGCGTCGGTGTAGCAGCATCCGAACGCGTCCCCGATCGCCAACCCGATCAGGGAACCGTACGCTCGCTCGACTTGCACCGCGATGGCCATGTGTTCCACGGTATTGCCCACCGCCACCGAATTTCCCGATCCCGCCCGGCGAGTTTTCGGGTACGCCGACGCCCGCCGCCTGCTTCGGGCCGTGACCGCTACCAGGTATGCGCGGGTTCGGTGACCTCTCGCTGCCAGGTGTGCTTGGCGTAAGTAGCGTGCACGCTGAACACGATCCCGAATACCGCTGTGCACGTGATCATTACCAGCACGACGGCGCGAACCGGGGTAAGCACCCCGGCCGCCGCACCGCGCCGAATCGCGAAGACCAGGGCCATCGACACCGCCGCCGCGAACGCCACCGCGGACAGGAACGACACCACCGCTGAATCCGGAGGCGCGAGATACACCCCGTAGTGCGCCAGCGACTCGTCCGACGCCTCGGTAACCCACCGCGATCCGCGCTCGGACATCGGAGCCGCAACGGCCGACGCGACCACCCAGAACACCGCGACCACCACGGCCGCGACCGCCGTACCCCACCCCAGCCGCGACGCCGAGAGCGCCGGTCGCGCCCCGGTGCGCAGCAGCGGCCCGATCACCGTCGCGGCGAAAGCGAGCCCCACCACCAGCGGCACCACCAGCAATTTCACGTAGACCGAGCATTCCGGCCACGCCAATTCGCCCAACCCCAGCGGCTCGAGCCGTCGCCCGACCAGCACCCCGACCAGCAATCCCCCGCCCGCGGCCGCAACAATCAGCCCGATCAGCCCCAACCCGAACCACGGCGAGTACTCCCGTACCCACGCCATCTCGCCGACCGGGCCACGTCTCGACAGGTTTCGAACGCCACCGGCCTCGTGCACTGAATCACTCACGCCGACACCGTATGTCACATCACCCGACGCGGTACGCCGATAACTACTCGATCCCGATCGCCGGGTCGACCACGGCACACATGGCGCACGCTTCGTCCCGGGCCGGACTCACCCACGGCAAGGATGGGTCCGGGCCGTCAGCGACCCGAGCGATCGGCTCACCGACGCCGATCGGACAGCGTCGGGGGTTGCCAGATATCCGGGGGGACCGTGGCTCTGGTGCGGCCGTGGGGGTCCAGGATCCGGCCGAGGAGTTTTTCGTGGCGAAGGGTGATGGCCCGTTCGGCGATGGTGAGGTCGGGGTGCAGGGTGGCCAGTTGGTTTTCGAAGCGGGTTACCTCGGAGACCGAGTGCAGGGCCGCCTGCAGCACGATGTTGTTGGGGCCGCTGACCGCCGCGCAGTTGCGGGTTTGCGGGAGGCGGATGAGGTTGTAGCCGATATCGGGGAGGGTCGCGGCGGGTGCGGTGGCGCGGAAGGTGACCGCTACCGGCCAGCCGCCGAGCGGGCGGGCGAAATCGCAGCGGAAGGACAGTAGACCGAGGCGGGTCAGCTCGTCGAGGCGACGTTTGACGGTGGAATTGCTGATGCCGAGGGCGGCGGCCAGCGCCTGGTGGGAGGCGCGCCCGTCCAATGAGAGGTGGCCGAGCATGGCGCGATCGAGATCGGTCAGGCGGCGGCGCAGGCGATCCGCGCGGGTGGGATCGGGCTGGGCACGCAGGCGGTCACGCTGGCCGGGGGCGAGGGCGTCGATGCGCCAGCTGCCGCCCTCGGCGAACCAGTGGGTGACGATCTGCGCTTTCACGGCGACCACGTGCGGCAGGGCGGGCAGCACGTCCAGAGTGTAGGTCGCCATCCGCTCGAGATCGCCGGTGGCGACGGTGGCGAAGATGCGATTGCCGTCGGCCGAGCGTTCCAGGGTCAGCATGTGCGGATGCGCCGCGAGCATCCGTACCACCGTCGCGGTTTCGCCTGCGGCACAGTCGATATCGATGTAGGCGGCGCAGACGTCGTCGTACAGCGCGGGTCCGGGCGAGACGCACACCCACGCGTCGCCGCGCTCGTGCAACCGCTGCCAGCGCCGGGCCACGGTCACCGGATCGACGTCGAGCACCCCGCCGAGTTCGGTCCAGGAGGCCCGCGGTCGCAATTGCAGCGCGTGGATGAGTGCGAGATCCTCTTCGGTCAATAGCCTGACATCATCCTGCACGCGTCCAGTTCCTCACGGCGAATTCCTGCGATTCGAATGGTCCAGGCGACCAGTCTCGCACAATGACGGGCGAGCCAACTCACAGCGGAGGTTGATCGTGGCATTCGGTGACTATCAGAACGAGATCTATTTCAACGGGCTGCGCGGCGTGGTGCCCGCCTACCCGGTGAGCGCGGCGGAGTTGGAGCAGCGCGCGCAGGCGGCCCTGCCGCCCTCGATCTGGTCGTACGTGGCGGGCGGCGCGGGCGACGAGCGCACCCAGCGTGCCAATGTCGAAGCCTTCGACCACTGGGGCATCGTGCCGCGCATGTTCGTGGGCGCCAAGGAACGCGATCTGTCCCTGGATCTGTTCGGAATGAAGCTGCCCGCACCGGTTTTCATGTCCCCCATCGGCGTCATCGGCCTGTGTGCGCAGGACGGTCACGGCGATGTCGCCACCGCGAAGGCCGCGGCCCGCACGGGTGTGCCCATGGTCGCCTCGACCCTCATGGTCGACCCCCTCGAGGACGTCGCCGCCGAATTCGGCGACACCCCCGGCTTCTTCCAGCTCTACACCCCCACCGATCGGGATCTGGCCGCGAGCCTGGTCGAGCGCGCCGAGGCGGCCGGCTACAAGGGCATCGTGGTCACCCTGGACACCTGGGTGACGGGCTGGCGGCCCCGCGACCTGTCCACCGGCAACTTCCCGCAGTTGCGCGGCCACTGCCTGGCGAACTACTTCAGCGATCCGGTCTTCCGCAAGGCGCTGGCGCAGTCGCCCGAACAGGATCCGCAGTCGGCCATCCTGCGCTGGATCCAGGTCTTCGGCAACCCGTTGACCTGGGAGGATCTGCCGTGGCTGCGCTCGCTCACCACGCTGCCGCTCATCGTCAAGGGCATCTGCCACCCCGAGGACGCGCGCCGCGCCCGTGATCTCGGCGTGGACGGCATCTACTGCTCGAATCACGGTGGCCGCCAAGCCAACGGCGGCATTCCGGCCCTGGATCTGCTGCCCGACGTGGTCGAGGCCGCCGACGGGCTGCCGGTGCTGTTCGACTCCGGGGTGCGTTCCGGCGCGGACATCATCAAGGCACTGGGCCTGGGCGCGACCGCCGTCGGCATCGGCCGCCCGTACGCGTACGGGCTGGCGCTCGGCGGGGTGGACGGCATCGTGCACGTGCTGCGCTCGCTGCTCGCCGAAGCGGATCTGATCATGGCGGTGGACGGGTATCCCACCCTGGCCGACATCACCCGGGACGCCATGCGCCCGGTGCGCTGAGGCCGCACGGCGGGGCGGACATCGTGGTCGCGGGTCAGCGCGACCACGGGAATCCGCCTATGCCGAAGCGGTTTTCAACGCGCGCCAAGCCCGCGGCGCGGTGCCGTGCTCGCGGCGGAACAGCCGGGTGAAGTACGCGGGATCGGCGATGCCGACGCGGCGGGACAGCTCGCTGATCGACAGGTCGGATTCGCCGAGCAGGCGGCGCGCTTCGCTCATGCGGCGTTCGAGGATCCAGTCCTGCACGGTGCGGCCGGTGCGGCGGCGGACCAGGGTGGTGAGGTAGGCCGGGGTCATCCCCACCGCGCCCGCCACGTCCCGCAGCGACAGTGGCTCCCCGAACCCCCGCTCGATCACCTCGAAGACGTCGGCCAGCACCGCCTCGTTGCTGCGCCGCAGGTCGCCGACCACATCGACGGCCAGGCGCGCCACATCCACCAGCAGCAGCGTCAGATGCGCGGCGGCGGCCTGGCGGTATCCGGCTCGGCCGCCGGACAATTCGTCCTCGATCGCGGCGATCGCGCTCTCCCACAGCGGTTGCCGCTCCGGCGGCACGTGCAATCGCAGCAGCCCGCCCGGTATCCCGTGCAGGAACGGGAACAGCAGCGGGTGGGCGCGCCAGGCCGGCCAGGGCGCGGTGGTGTCGTCCCCGAGGGCGGCGGGATCGAACAGAATGCCCGCCGCCCCGGCCAGATGCACGCCCGCACCGTCGACCACCACGCCCGGGGACACCACGTAGATGTCCCCGATCCGCACGCCTGCCGCCTCCGGCAGGATGCTGTCGACGTACATCAGCACCGGGAAGTCGTGGATGTGCGGATTGCCCTGCGCGGGCGGTGCGCCGACGGTGAACCGCACGACCGACAAGGGCGGCACGGCCGGGTCCGCGGAGTAGCGGTACACCGGCACGCCCGCCTCGTAACGAACCGGATAGGTGCGCGAGGCCATAACCAAAGATAATCCTGATTCTGCCGATGATCGGCCAATTATGCGGCCCCGATGCCGCACATCATGAATGACATGACGAAAAATACTCCTGCCGCCGAGACCACGGGCCGGCACGGCCATCACGACTACCTCCCCGCCGCGGGCCGCGACGCGATGCTCCCGTTCTACGACCTGTTCACCCGTCTGCTGGGCGCACGCGCCGTTCACCGGACCCTGCTGCGCCACGCCGATATCGCTCCCGGCGCGCGCGTCCTGGAAATCGGCTGCGGCACCGGCAATCTCACCCTCGCCGCCCTCGCCGCCCACCCCCGCGCCGAGATCACCGGCACCGATCCCGATCCCCTGGCCCTGCGCCGCGCCGAATCGAAGTCACACGGCCGCAACGGAATCGAATACCGGCTGGCCTACGCCCAGGATCTCCCCTTCGAGGACGCCACGTTCGACCGCACCCTGTCCGCGTTCATGCTCCATCACATCCCCGCCGAGGTGAAACCCGCCCTCGCCGCCGAAGCCTTCCGTACCCTGCGCCCCGGCGGCCAACTCCACCTGGTCGACGTGGGCGGCGACGTGACCCCCGCCGACGGCTACGCCGCCCGCCGCCTCCTGTCCAACCCCCACGTCACCGGCAACCTCGGCGACGCCATCCCCACCCTCCTGCGCTCCGCCGGGTTCACCTGCGAAACAACCGAATCCCGCCCCCACCGCGCCATCGGCCGGATCACCTACTACCGCGCCACCCGCCCGGCCTGAAACCCGCAGGCTTCTCGACACCCCGGGCACAACTGGGCCGCGCGTTCGAGTGCGCTGGATTCGCCGGTGCACAACGCTTCTCGCACACAGCGTGTCCCGTCAACGGCCGTGCCCCCGTGTATGACCGAACGAGGCGGGGCCGGGGAACAACTCGTCCCCGGCCCCGCCTCGACCGCTACGACCCCGATCTCAGAAGGAGCAGTCGGCGGGCCGCCCGGCCCACCCACCCTTCAGAAACCGCAGCACGGCACAGAACACATCCTCCGAGCTGGACCCCACCGGGGCAGCCGACGCCGCGACGGGCGCGGGAACGGTTTCCGCGCCGGCGGATGCGGTGGGAATGGCCAGACCCGCGGCGACGACGGCAACAACAACGACCTTCTTCATGCGATGTCCTGTTCTACGGTCGGATAGGAAATCTCCAACGTAGGACGCGAACCCGCCCGGCACTATCGGGCACATGCCCTATCCGGCGGTGCCCGTCACCACTTGAGCATGGGCAGTGGCGAGAGCGGATTCGTGCGGATTCGCTTCGCGCCCAACCGGAGCAGGCGGCGGTGGAAGCCTGCGTCCGGGAGGTCCCGGGAAAGCTCGCGGTAGGTGGATCGGGGGACGCCGAAGCGGCCCAGGATGCCGAACTCTATGTCGATGGCGTCCGCGCGGCGGAAGATCTCCACCGGGTCGTCGGGGGTCGCGGCGGGGCGGAGCTTGTGGTGCTGGTCGACCATCCTGGCGACCAGGTCGATCAGGTCGGCACGGCCGTTGTCCGTGAGCCAGGCCGTCGCCAGGGCAGCAGACGGCTCGAGGTAGTCGAACGTGTTCGCGGACCAGACGCCGATGTCGTGGAAGGCGCCGGCGGTGAGGAACTCCTCGCGGTCGGTGGCGACGAAGCCGTGGGGAGCGGCGAGGCGGTCGCACAGGGTGAGCACGCGCAGGCAGTGGTTCGTGTAGCCCGGGCGGTCGGCGCCGAGCTGCTCGGACCAGGGGTCGAGGCGGCGATCGACTTCCCGGCGGATCCCAGCGATGTCCATACCGGGCCACAGTAATCGCCCGGACGCGGTGCCACAGCTCGAGCGCGCACCCGCGATGACACCGCCCTGCGGCCCGCGACCCGATGCCCGGGCCGATACCATCGACGCGTCCGGGCGACCGGGCGGGGCGGGACGCGGGAAGGGGCGGGAATGCTCAGTACGGGTGAGGTATTCGCCGGATACACCATCGAGCGACAGCTGGGGCGGGGCGGAATGGGATCGGTGTATCTCGCCCAGCATCCGCGGCTGCCGCGTAAGACGGCGCTCAAGCTGCTGAACCGGGAACTGTTCGACGACAAGGAGATTCGGGCACGATTCGAGCGCGAGGCCGATCTTGTCTCGCAACTCGAGCACGCGAACATCGTGACCGTCTACGACCGCGGGGTCGAGAACAATCAGTTGTGGATCTCCATGCAGTACGTCGACGGCGTCGATGCCGCGCACCTGGATCCGCTCACCCTGGACCCGCGGCGCGCGGTGCAGATCGCCGCGGAAACCGCTGCGGCACTGGACTACGCGGGTGGCGCGGGGGTGCTGCACCGCGACGTGAAACCGGCCAACATCCTGCTCGCCAAATCCGTCGGCGGGCAACAGCGGGTGTATCTCACCGATTTCGGCATCGCGCGACTACGCGAGGACAACACCCATCTGACCCGCACCGGAACCTTCACCGCCACCCTGGCATTCGCCTCGCCCGAGCAGCTGACCGCCCAGCCGATGGACAGCCGGTCGGACCAGTACTCGCTGGCATGCACGCTGTACTTCCTGCTCGCCGGGCAGGCGCCGTTCGATTCGCCGCAGCCGGGCAACATCATTCGAGGACACCTCCAGCAGGATCCGCCCGCGGTGAGCACGCACCGACCGGGTCTGCCGCAGGCGGTGGACGCCGTCCTGCGCCGCGCCCTGGCGAAACGGCCCGTCGACCGGTTCCCGACCGCCGTCGAATTCACCGACGCCATGCTGCGCGCCCTGACCCCGGCCGCGCCCACCACGCGCAATCCCGCACCGGCGCAACACAGCCCGCGCAGATCGGACCCGCAGCCCCCGATGCCGGCCGACCCATCGCGGGCGCGGCGCGAGCCGCGCGGCCACCGGCCCGCCGACGCCGGGCCGCCCGCGGCACCTCGTGAATACGCTCCCTACTCACCCGCGCCGGCGAACCCCGCGTCCTATGCACCTCCTCGACAATCGGGTCCCGCGTCCTACGCACCCGCCCCGCAACCGTCGGCGCAAGCCCCTTACGCGCCCGCTCCGCAGCCGTCGGGTCCTGCTCCCTACCAGCACGTTCCCCGCCCCCAGCCCGCCTACAACATGTCACCGATCCCCCACGATCGCACGCCCCGCCGATCCTCGGCCGGGCTCATCGTGGGCCTGTGCCTGGGTCTGGTCGTAGCGATCGCGGTGGCCATCGGCATCGGCGTGGCCATGAAGCGGGACAGCGGTTCCGGCCCAAAGGATTTCGACGCCATGGCCAAGGCGATCACAGCGGAATTCCCGTACATGTTCGCCGATGTCGAACTCACGCCCTCGGGCAACTACAAAGCCACCGGGCACAAGAACGCCACCTGCGAAACCACCAAGGGCTCCACAGCGACGAACAAGCCCGGGAACAACGAGCCCGACATGGGCGCGTGGCTGACCCGCTGGACCTGCTACGGCACCGGCCTGCCGATCTATCAGATCTACGGATACACCGACACCGAAGAAGTCCGCTCGGTCGTCGGGGCCCACGCCACGCTGCCCGGCCGGCAGGATGTCAACGCCGGGCACACCTACGCCAACTACGAGTTCCACGGCGAAGGCCCGCCCCGGCGCGACGGGCTCATCACCTATTTCGACGGCAACGACGACCGCGACCGCTATCTGATGTTCACCTCGAACCTGTACGAACTCCACACGATCGAGGAGATGCGCACCTGGTGGACAGCGGCGCCGCTGACCTGATCGTTGCGGTCGGACGCCGCTCCGCCGCGCCGGGACACCCCCGCGCGAGCGCGGCGCGGACCGAATCGGAATAGCACACCTCTGAACACCAGTCACCAACACCTAAAACTCGTTTTGATGCTTTTTGTTGTAAAAATGT
>NZ_JBEXUS010000134.1:0-19921 GCF_040614455.1 Nocardia sp. NPDC005978 | reverse complement strand
ACACCCGACCCGTCCTCTGGTGTAGCGGCGTCCCGACGCAGGCACTGCCCAACGCCCGACCCCCCCCCCCCCCCCCCCCCCCCCCCCCCCCCCCCCGCGGCGGGGGAGGCCAGCTTGGATCCGACCAGCCGCAGCGGGCCGACCCGGTCGTCATCGGTGCCGCGAATGCCGTCGGAGTAGTCGTTGGCGTAGTTCACCCCGATGATGAGGGAGCACGAAAGCAGCAGGCACAGCACCGCTTTCCAGCCCACCGCGCCGTCGATCGAGGCGGCGGCCCCCGTTCCGACCAGGACCGGGGCGATCGCGTTCGGCAGAGTGCGCGGGCGCGCCCCCTCGATCCACTGTGCTGCTGTAGCCATGCTCCGCAGCCTAGTGCGCGGGCCGGGGCCGGGGCGCGCTCAGGATTCGGCGGCGGCCTTGAGCAGGGCCAGCCCCTTCTCGAAGTCCTTGCCCACCATCTTGTCCATCGGCATCAGCTTGCCGAACAGGGCCATGAGGCCGGTCTGCTGCCCGGTCATGCGCCAGGTCACCAGGGTGCCCGCGCCCTGCGGCGTGAATTCGAAGCTGATGTTGTTGGTCGCCTTGAACGGCTTCTCGAAGTGCAGGCGGATGCCGATGGCGTCGGCGGTCGCGGAGGTGATCTCCATGTCGCCGCGCCCGGCCTTGCGGTTGCCGCTCCAGAAGTAGCGGGCGCCGATGCCGCGATCCGCGCCGCTGTAGACGCGGTCCATCGCCGGGTCGATGTCCTCCCACGGCGACCATTCGCGCCAGCGGTGAAAATCGTCGATGAGCGCCTGGACCTGCGCGGGCGCGGCCTCGATGACCGCTTCCCGATGAACGTCGAAGTCCGCCATGACCAGCAGCCTAGGCGACCGCGCCCCCGGAACCGCCGTATCCACACGCCCCGCACCGGCGATTCCCGGCGCGCCGGGCGCTGGCGCGCCGGGCCGTGGCGGCGGTGGTCCCGAGAGACGACGGCAGCTCACCGCCGCGTTGGAAGACGGCTGCCGCCGGGACTTGGCGTTGCCGGGTGGATCCGGCGTTGCCGCGCCGGGCCGCTGCGGCAGCCGTCCCGAGAGAGGGGGACAGTCCACCGCTCACAGCCGTGTGGAAGACGGCTGTCGCGGGGATTCGGCGTTGCCGCGTGGACTCGACATTGCCGCGCGACTCGGCAGGGTCGAGGGAGAAGGCGGTGCCGCGCGAATATCGAGCCGCCGTGCGGTTGGTCGCCTCTGACCGAGGGGTTCGGCAGCGTGCGCCATGCCGGTGCGGCGCCCGAGCGAGGGGTTGCGGGGCCACCGCGTCATCATGCGCGGGCCGGGCCCGCGTGACGCCGATTCGGCGGCGTGATGTGCGTTGGGCGGCGGGTCGATTCGGGGGATCGGGCGGGACGGTGGGGGCGGGGCGGGCGGTGGCCGGGCCCGGCGGGGAACGGCGGCGGTGGTGAACCGGACGGGCGACCGGCCGCTCACCTACGATTGGCGAGGAATGTCTTCGGAAACAAGCGGTTCTGACGGCGCCGGGACCGCCCGGCTCGCCGCCGCGGGCGCGACCGCCCCGGCGGTTCCTTCGCATACCGCCCGGGCGGGCGAGTCGGAACCGGTCCTCGTGGGACTGCTGGGGGAAGTGGCGCTGCGGCGCGGCGGGGTGCTCGCGCCGGTGCCGGGCGCGCGGGCGCGGCTGCTGGTCGCGGCGCTGGCGACCCACCCGGGCCGCAGTCGCTCCGCGCACGCGCTCATCGACGAGGTGTGGGGCGAGGAGCCGCCGCGCGCGCCGATGAACGCCCTGCACACGCAGGTGTCGCGGTTGCGGGCGCTGCTGCCCGAGGGCGTGCTCGAGATCGGTCCCGCCGGATATCGCCTGGTGATCGCGCCCGAACAGGTCGATCTCGCGCGCGCCGAGCTGTACGAGTCGCGAGCGCGTCAGGCGCACGAGGACGAGGACGAGGCCGCCTGCCTGGAATGGATCGCCGCCGCGCGCACGCTCTGGCGTGGGGAACCGGGCGCGGATCTGCCCCCTGGCCCGGTCGCCGAGGAACTCATCACGCTGGCCGGGGCCCGTGCCAAAGCCCTGGACGCACTGGAACTTTCCGCGCGCGCCGCGGTCGGCGACCTGGACGGCGCGCTGGATCTGGCGCGGCGCGCGGCGGGCGCGGACCCCTTCGGCGAGCCGGCGCACGCGACGCTGATGCGCTTGCTCGCCGCGGCCGGGCGCGGGAACGAGGCTCTCGAGGTCTTCGCGGCCCTGCGTACCCGGCTGGGCGAGCAGCTCGGGGTGGATCCCGGCCCGGCTGTGACGGCGCTCAACACCGCGATCCTGCGGGGTGAGGAACTGCCCGGCCCGCCGGGCCGCGCCTTCGGCAGGCCGAATCAGGGTGCGGGCCAGGGCTATCCGAAGGTGGTGGACTCCGGGACGGGCGCGTTCGATCGCCTCCGGGGCATGACCGAGCGTGCGCAGCGGTCCGAGGCGGGTTCGGAGAGCTGGGACGCGCGACAGCCGGCGAACGGCGAGGACACCCGCGGGTCCGAAGGCGCCGCGGATACGTGGCGCGCCGCAGGCCCGGATCGGTCGGGCAGTGCCGCGGATTCGTCGCCCGGTTCGAACGCCGGGAACTCGGAACGGCTCGGGAGGGCCGCGGCCGGGCGGCGCGGCGCAGGCGGCGACGGGTCGAACCGGTCCGACAGCGTTGCGGATGCGCGGCGCGGCGCGGACGATCAGCGGTGGCCCGAGAGCGCTGCGGGCGGCCGACGCGGAGCGGGTACCGGCGGCGAAGCGCGGATATCGGCCGACGCCGACGGCTCGCGATGGCCGGAAAGTGCTGGGGAGCAGTCCGATTCATCGGCCCTGCGGCCGCTTCCGGGTGTCCCGGCGGCGGGGCGCGGGTCCGTGCAGGCGTTGCGGCGGGTGGCGGCCGCGCAGCACGCGGCGCTGAGCCGGGAGTCCGCCGAACCGGCGGCGTCGGCGATCGGCCTGCGGGCCGCGCCGAACCCGCTGCTGGGGCGGGCCGCGGATCTCGACGCGTTGCAGCGACTGCTGGGTGTCTCGCGGGTGACCACGGTGCTCGGGCCCGGCGGCACCGGCAAGACCCGGGTCGCCAACGAACTCGGGGCGCGGGTGGCGCACGAGCGTACGGTCGCCCTGGTCGAATTGGCTTCGGTGCGAGCCGATCCCGGCGGCGCGGCCGACACCCGGGCCGAGATCGAGGCGGCCATCGCCACCACGCTCGGCATCGGTGAACTCGGCCGCGACAACGGGGTGCTGCGGCTGGCGCCCGCGCGCGACGTGCGCCAGCGGCTGCGCGAGGCGCTCTCGTCCCGGCCCATGCTGCTGATCCTGGACAATTGCGAGCACCTCATCGCGGCGGTCGCCGAGGTGGTGGCGGACCTGGTCGGGGCCAGTGAGCAGTTGACCGTGCTCACCACCAGCCGCGCCCCGCTGGAGATCACCGCCGAGACCGTGTATCCGTTGCCACCCTTGACCATCGACGCGCACGGCTCGCCCGCCACCGACCTGTTCTGCGCCCGCGCCCGCGCGGTGCGGCCCTCGGTGCGGCTGGACCCGGAGGTGGTGGCGCGCCTGTGCCACACCCTGGACGGACTGCCGCTGGCCATCGAACTGGCCGCCGCCCGCGCCCGCACCATGAGCGTGGAGGAGATCGAATCCCGGCTCGAACACCGATTCGCGCTCCTGCGCAGCGGGGATCGCAGTTCTCCGGAACGGCATCGCACCCTGCACGCGGTCATCGAATGGAGCTGGAACCTGCTGGACGGCGAGCAGCGCACCGCGCTGCGCCGACTCTGCCGTTTCCCGGCCGGATTCACCCTGGCCGCGGCCGAAGCGGTCATCGCCGGGCCCGAGATCCCGGATGTCGCGGCGGCCGTGGACGGCCTGGTCGGCCAATCCCTGCTCACCGTGCTCGAACCCGACGACGAGATCGGCGTGCTGCGCTACCGCATGCTGGAGACGGTCCGCGAATTCGGTGAGGAGCGCTTGGCCGAGGCCGGTGAAGCCGATCTCGTCATGGACCGGATGTCCTGCTGGGCACGGGCGTTCGCGCTGGACGCGGTGCACGGCTACACCACCGGCGACCAGGTGCGCGTGGTCCTCACCGTCGCGGCCGAGATCGACAATCTGGTCGCGGTGCTGCGCTACGCGCTGGACCATCGCGACATCGCCACCGGGCACGCGGTCTTCCCGGTGCTGTCCATGCTGTGGGTCATGCGCGGCGCGCACATGGAGCTGATCGGCTGGGGTCCGCGCATGCTGGCCCTGCCGCTGCGCACCGGTGCGCTCAGCACGTCCGAGGCCGATCTGCAGATGTTCGGTCAGCTGGTGCTGGGTCTGCACCTGATGTATTCCAGCGGCGGCCCGCGCGAGTTCGCCATCGTGCGCAATCGAATTCGGCGCCTGCGTGAGACCGGCCACCACCTCTCGCCCATGTTCGAGTTCCTGGGCGAACTCGCGACCGTGCCGATCGACGCGCGCAAGCTGGGCCGGGTACTGGTCTCGGGCGTGCGCTCGCACGACGCGCGGACCAGGACCGCCGCGCTGCTGTTCCGCGCGAACGTGCGCGAGAACGCCGGTGATGTGGCGGGCTCGATCCGAGACGCGGTGCACGCCTTCGAATCCGGCGCTCGCGAGGACATCTGGGGCCACGCGATGGTGTCCCAGCACCTGGGCAGCATGTACGGGCAGTCCGCGCGCTACGCGGAGTCGGTCGGCTACTACCGCGAGGCCGTGGAACTGCTGGCGCGATTGCGCGCGTTCGAGGAGAGCGTGGAAATCCGCAGCCTGCTCGCGGTCTCGCTCGCGGGTATCGGCGAACTGGCCCAGGCTCGCCGGGAACTGGAGCCGGCGCTGGCCGGCGTCGGGGTGGAGTCCGCGGAGGAGGACGCCCACATCCGGCCCAATCACCGCCGCGCCGCGGTGACCGCCGGACTGGCCGAAATCGCCCTGGCCGAAGGCGATATCGAGACCGGGCTGCGCCGCTACCGGCAGGTGCTGCAGTTGCTGGCCTGGCCGCAGGGTTTCATCACGCCCGGCCCCGGCGACATCATGACCGCCGCCGCGGTGCTGGACGCACACGTGCTGCACGGCGAGGTGGACCGCATGCGCGCGCTGGCCGCGCAATTGATCGAGGTATCGCTGGCGCGCCTGGCGCACTTCCCGTGGGACCTGCCGCAGATCGGCGCGATGTCGATCGCGCTCGGTTCGTACCTGCTGGCGGCCGGGCGCGACACCGGGACCGCGCTGGAACTACTCATGCTCGGCCCGAAAGTGCTCGCCCGCCAGGACTATCCGTCGATGCTGTGGCAGCGGCACGTGGACCTGCACCGGGCGGCGGTCGGCGCCGAGACCATGGATGCCGCCGTGCGCGCCGCGGCCGGGGTCGCCCGCCGCGGCGCGGCCCAGCGCATCATGGAGATCGCCGTGAAAATCAATGGCACGCTGTGAGATTCGCCGGGCGGCCGACGACGGACGGCCCGCCCACCGAATCTCGGTGAGCGGGCCGTCCACGGTACAGCGGGTTCGGTGCGTGATCAGGCGCGGCGCATGTACGCCCGCACCGTGAGCGGCGCGAAGATCGCGATCACCACGATCGACCCGAGCAGCGACCAGGCCACGTTGGCGGTGGCGCCGGTGCCGTTCATGAGCTCGCGGGCGGCGTTGACCATGTAGTAGATCGGGTTGACCTTGTTGATGCCCTGCAGCCAGCCGGGCATGGTGTCGACCAGCACGAACGCGCCGGACATGAAGGTCAGCGGGAACATGATCATCATGGAGATGCCCTGCACCGCGGAGGCGCTCTTGCCGGTCACGCCGACCAGCGCCCACACCCAGCTGACGGCGAAGGAGCAGAACACGGTGACCAGACCGGCCGCCACGACCCCGAGCACGCCGCCGTCCGGGCGGTAACCCAGCGCGATGCCGACGATCACGGTCAGCGTGGTGGCCAGGCCGTACCGCACCATGTCGGCGACCAGCGCGCCGGACAGCGCCGAAATGCGGGCGATGGGCAGGGATTTGAAGCGATCGAAGACGCCCTTGTCCATGTCCTCGCGCAACTGCACGCCGGTGGCGACCGAGGTGAGCACCACGGTCTGCACCAGGATGCCGGGGATGAGGATCGGCAGGTACGCCGCGACGCTGCCGCCGATCTGCCCGCCGAAGATGAAGGCGAACAGCGCGGTGAACAGGATCGGCTGCACGGTGACGTCGAACAGCTGCTCCGGGTTGTGCTTGATCTTGAGGATGCCCCGGTAGGCCATGGTCATGGTGTTGGCCAGGGTCTGCTTGAGCGGAATGTGGTTGCTGACCACCGGAATCGGGGCCGGAGCCGTGACCGCGTGGCGGCCGGGGGCGGGGAGTGTCGTGGTCATGCCGCGCTCTTCTCTGCGTCGGTGGTGTCGGCTTCGTCCGCGCCGTGGCCGGTGAGTGCGAAGAACACCTCGTCCAGGCTGGGCTTGCTGACGTTGATCTCCTCGACGCGAATGTCGTGCTCGCGCAGGCGGATCAGGATGTCGGTGGTCACGCTGGGGTCGGGCAGGGGAGCGGTGACGCGCCCGGCCTCGGGGCTGATCGCGGCCTCGACGATCTTGCCCGCGGCCCGGGACAGGTACTCGCCCACCAGGGTTCGCGCCTCGGCGATGCGGGCGGGGTCGCTCAGGGTGAGCTGCAGCGCGGACATGCCGACCGAGCTCTTGAGTTCGTCGGACGTGCCGTCGGCGATGACCTTGCCGCGGTCGATGACCGCGATCTTGTCGGCCAGCTGATCGGCCTCGTCCAGGTACTGGGTGGTGAGCAGCACCGTCGAGCCCTCGCGCACCAGCCGCCGGATGGTCTCCCACATCTGGGCGCGGGTGCGCGGATCCAGACCGGTGGTCGGCTCGTCCAGGAACAGCAGCGGCGGGGCGGAGATCAGGCTCGCGGCCAGGTCGAGTCGCCGGCGCATGCCGCCGGAGAAGTTCTCCAGCGCCTTGTCGGCGGCCTCGGTGAGGCCGAATTCCTCGAGCAGTTCGTTCGCCTTGCGCCGCGAATCGGCCCGGGACAGTCCGAGCAGTCGCGAGAAGATGACGAGATTCTCGGTGGCGGTGAGCTTTTCGTCGACCGAGGCGTACTGCCCGGTGACGCCGATGAGCGAGCGCACCGCGGTGGGCTCGGCCACCACGTCGCGGCCGAAGATGCGGGCGCTGCCGCCGTCGGGCCGCAGCAGCGTCGCGAGCATGCGGATGGTGGTGGTCTTACCGGCTCCGTTGGGTCCCAGTACGCCGTATACGGCCCCCCGCGGTACCGCGAGACTCACGCCGTCGACAGCCCGCTGCTCCCCGAAGAGCTTGACCAGGTCATTCGCCTCGATGGCGAGTGCCTCAGCAGGTGTGTATGAAGTCATGCACACACTCTGTGCCCCGGGACTTACACGCGACTTGCACGGCTGTTGCGTGCGGGCGAAAGCCGGTCTTGCGTGGTTCTCACACGGCTTGCGCGGGCGATGATCAGCAGGTCACGGCGGGAATGTGAGGCGCGACACGCATCCCGGTCCCGATCGCCGATCACGTCGTGACGGCATCGCCGGCCGGGAATTCGGCCGCCGGAAACCCGCCCGCGACACGCACCCCGCGCCCGGGGCGCGCGTCAGTTCGCGGAGGTCGCGCGCAGCAGTTCGCGCAGCCGTGCCCGGTCCGGCTTGCCCGGCCCGCGCAGCGGCAACTCGTCCAGGACGGCCAGTTCGCGCGGGGCGGCGATGGCGTCGAGTTCGGCCACCACGTGCTCGCGCAGCTCGTCCAGGGTGGGCGGGGTCGCGCCGGGGGCGGGCACGATGGCGGTGACCACGCGCTGCCCGAGCCGGTCGTCGGGCAGGCCCAGCACCACGCATTCGGAGATGCCCGGGTGTGTGATCAGCACGGCCTCCACCACCTGCGGGATGACCAGCAGCCCGCCGGTCATGATGGCCTCGTCCAGGCGGCCGGTGACGGTCAGCACGCCGTTCTCGTAGCTGCCCGCGTCCTCGGTGCGGAACCAGCCGGGCTCGGCGAAGGCCGGGTTGTCGGGCTGGTTGCGGTAGCCCTTGGCGAGCATGTCCCCGCCGAGCATGACGCGCCCGTCCTCGATGCGAATCCTGGTGCCCGACAGCGGGACACCCTCGTAGACGCAGCCGCCGCAGGTCTCGCTCATGCCGTAGGTGCGGAAGATGTTGATGCCCGCGGCGCGGGCACGGGCCAGCACCGGCGCCGGGGTGGCGGCGCCGCCGATGAGTACACCGTCCAGCTGGGCCAGCGCCGCGGCGGCGGTGGGCTCGTCCAGGGCCTTGATGAGCTGGGTGGGCACCAGCGAGGTGTAGCGGCGCGGTCCGGTCATGCCCGCGACCGCGCCGGCCAGTGCTTCGGGCAGGAAGCCGCCCGAGACGTCGAGCGCGGCCGGTTCGGTGCCGGACAGGATGCTGCGCAGCAGCACCTGGATGCCCGCGATGTGGTGGGTGGGCAGGGCCAGCAGCCATTGGCCGGGCCCGCCGAGGCGTTCGTGGGTGGCGTCGCCGCTGGCGCGCAGGGCGGCCGCGGACAGCAGCGCGCCCTTGGGCAACCCGGTGGTGCCGGAGGTGGTGACCACCAGCGCCACGTCGTCGTCG
Organism: Nocardia sp. NPDC005978; assembly: GCF_040614455.1. NCBI lineage: Bacteria > Bacillati > Actinomycetota > Actinomycetes > Mycobacteriales > Nocardiaceae > Nocardia > Nocardia sp. NPDC005978. The sequence goes on along the minus strand of NZ_JBEXUS010000134.1, from coordinate 11,298 downwards.
ATCTCCTCGCCGGGCCGCAGGCTCGAGCTGAGCCGCTGCGCTTCGCGGCGATCGGCGGTGGGGATGGGTAGCCACGCAGGTCCGTTGCCGTCCAAGGCTTCCCGCAGATGCGGCAATACGTCACCCACAGATGCACCGGTGGGCATGGGAAGTGTGCGGAGGGTATTGCTCACGTTCGCGATCGTGTCATGTGAAGGGGTGGCGGCGCACCTGCGGGGGTTCGCTGCCCGGGTCGATGGTGATGGTTCGGTCAGTCGGACGTCGGTGTCGCCAGCGGCCAGCCACCGGCTGCCAGCCGGGATGCCACCCGAGCGATATCGTCCTCGCCGGGTTGTTCCTTGGCAACTCGGGCGATGGCCGCCTCGATGTCGGCGCGCGCGATCTCGTTGGTGGCCACCCGTTCGGTGATGAGTTCCTCCACCACCAGGTGCACCTCGTAATCGGTGAGCCTGCGGTGCAGGACCGCGAGCAGGGCCACGTAGTCCGACTGCGGGATGCCCTGCGGGTACCCGGCTTTGAGCCAGTCCAGGACCTTCGCGAGGACATTGGTCAGCGCGGGGGTCCGCGCGGATTCGGGATTCGGCTGTTCCGGAGTGCTCACGAGCGTGCCTTTCGATCGGGCGGTGTCACGCGCCGAGCAGATGGATTCCCAAACGGTCGGCCAGGAAGCCCCGTGCGATGAAGACCACACCGACCACGGCGGCGATCATGACCACGGCGAAGCACAGCGCCGAGAGGGCCTGGTTGAGCTGGCGGGTGGTACCGCTCGCGCCGCTGTCGACCGCGGCGCGGCAGCGCACGCCGTAGGCGAAGATCGCGGGCAAGCCGGCGCCGAACACCAGGGCGGCGAGCACCACTTCCCAGAGGTCGCTCAGATTGGACAGGAAGGTCTGCATCGTCGCGCTCCTAACCGATCTCGTGGCGGACGGAGTCCGGGCCGCGCAGCGGGGCCGCGGGCGCGTCGGTCTGCTGCTGCCAGTCGTCGTTGACATTGTGCGAATTGACCGCGGTGCGGCGCGAGCGCAGCCAGATGAAGGTGGCCGCGGCGATGAGCAGCGCGAAGACCACGAGGGTGCCCGCGGTGCCGCCGATGGCATGCAATATCGCCCAGCACAGCGCGCCGACCAGACCGGCCATCGGCAGCGTGAGCACCCAGGCCACCACCATGCGCCCGAGCACCGCCCAGCGCACCTCCGCGCCCGGCCTGCCCAGGCCGGAGCCCAGGATCGAGCCGGTCACGGTCTGCGTGGTGGACAGCGGCAGGCCGAAGTGGGCCGAGGTGAGAATGATCGCGGCGCTGGTGGATTCGGCCGCGAAGCCCTGCGGCGGCGCGATGTCGACCAGGCCCTTGCCGAGCGTGCGGATGATGCGCCAGCCGCCCAGGCAGGTGCCCGCGGCGATGGCGACCGCGCAGGACACGATGACCCACAGCGGGAGCGGGTCCCCGGCCGAGGCCGAACCGTGCGCGATCAGGGCCAGGAAGATGATGCCCATGGTCTTCTGCGCGTCGTTGGTGCCGTGCGCGAGCGAGACCAGCGAGGCGGAACCGATCTGGCCCCACCGGAATCCGCTCTCCACGGTCTTCTCGTTGCTGCCGCGGGTGATGCGGTAGACCAGCCACGAGCCGACGGACGCGACCAGCGCGGCCACCACGGGGGCGAGCAGCGCCGGAATGATGATCTTGGCGAGGACGCCGGTGTGGCCCGAGGTCCAGATCACGCCGTCCCAGCCGAGCGCCGCGATGGTCGCGCCGATCAGGCCGCCGAACAGGGCGTGCGAGGACGAGGACGGCAGACCGAGCAGCCAGGTGAACAGATTCCAGAGAATTCCGCCGACGAGTCCCGCGAAGACGATGTCGAGCAGGGCCTTTCCGCTGACTTCCGACAGGTCCACGATGCCCGCCGCCACGGTGGCGGCGACGGCGACGCTGAGGAAAGCGCCGACCAGATTCAGGAAACCGGACAGGAGTACGGCGGTACGCGGCGGGAGCGCACCGGTTGCGATCGAGGTGGCCATCGCGTTCGCGGTGTCGTGGAATCCGTTGGTGAAGTCGAACGCCAAGGCTGTGAGAACAACGATCAGCAGAACGAGCAGTTCGGCAGACACGCCGACCAGTTTGCGCTACGCCATTAACGATCCGTTAACCGGTGCCCCCGGACACGCCGTGTGTGTTACGGCGTGGTAGGCGTTTCGCGGGCGCGCGGCCGGGGGTGTTCAGTCGGTGCTCGGCGGGCGGCTGTCCCGGCGGATCGGGTGGTCGGCCGGGATCTGGACGAGCACCAGCGGCACGCCGTCGGGATCCCGGATCCACATCTCGATCAGTCCCCAGGGTTCCTTCGTCGGCCCCTTGTCGATCCGCACCCCGGCGAGGGCGAGTTCGGCGGCCGCGTCCTCGCAGTCGCGCACCTGCAGCCAGATCGCCCCCGCGAAGCCGGCCGGTTCCCCGCCGCCGTGCCCGGCCACCTCGATCAGCCCCTGCCCGGCGAAGAACACCGTTCCGCCCGGATACTCCCGGGCGATGGCCAGCCCCAGGGTGTCCCGGTAGAAGGCCAGCGTCGTCGCGTAGTCCACGGGCCGCAGAATCAGCCGACTGCTCAGAATCTCCATGCGCTGTGCCTCCGCTTCGATCCGGTGAGATGCCCGTGCCCGCCTCGGTCGCCGGACCGTGCACACCCCATCGTGCCCGGCCGGTGGTGAGCCGGTCCGGTTTTCAGAAGTACCAGGGGTAGCCCGACCAGTCGGGGTCGCGCTTCTGCAGGAACGAGTCGCGGCCCTCCACGGCCTCGTCGGTCATGTAGGCCAGGCGGGTGGCCTCGCCCGCGAAGAGCTGCTGGCCCACCATGCCGTCGTCGGCGAGGTTGAACGCGTACTTGAGCATGCGGATCGCCTGCGGCGACTTGCCGAGGATGTCGGCCGACCACTCCAGGGCCACGTCCTCGAGGTCGGCGTGGTTGACGACCGCGTTCACCGCGCCCATCCGGTGCATCTCCTCGGCGGTGTACGGGCGGCCCAGGAAGAAGATCTCGCGGGCCGCCTTCTGGCCCACCATCTTCGCCAGGTAGGCGCTGCCGTAGCCGCCGTCGAAGCTGCCCACGTCGGCGTCGGTCTGCTTGAAGCGGGCGTGTTCGCGGCTGGCCAGGGTGAGGTCGCAGACCACGTGCAGGCTGTGCCCGCCGCCGGCCGCCCAGCCGTTCACCAGGCAGATGACCACCTTGGGCATGAAGCGGATGAGGCGCTGCACCTCGAGGATGTGCAGCCGGCCCGCGCGCGCCTGATCCACGGTGTCCGCGGTCTCGCCGTCGGCGTACTGGTAGCCGCTGCGCCCGCGGATGCGCTGATCGCCGCCTGAGCAGAAGGCCCAGCCGCCGTCCTTGGGGCTGGGACCGTTGCCGGTGAGCAGCACCGCGCCGACGTCGGAGGTCATCCGGGCGTGATCGAGCGCACGGTAGAGCTCGTCCACCGTGTGCGGGCGGAACGCGTTGCGCACCTCGGGCCGGTTGAAGGCGATGCGGACCGTGCCCTGTTCGATATGCCGGTGATAGGTGATGTCGGTGAGGTTCTCGAACCCGGGTACTGCCCGCCACAGCGCTGAATTGAAGGTCACGGCCACGAACTTAGTGGCACGGCCTGCGGCGGGGTCACTCCGACCGTGCGATTCGGGCCACTCGTTTCGGGCTGCCGATCGTTAGCGGTAGCGGATTTCAGTCATTGGACAAGCGCGCTGATTGCCGCCGAACGCGATTCACTTCCGCCGGATCCGAGCGCGTGACCAGTTGACACGGCGAATCTGAAACGCTGCCAACCGATTGCGGAGGCTTTACAGTGCAGTAGCTGCTTGGCAGCGGCGGCTATCGTCGCACCTCGCGGCCCTAGCGCGTCGGCGTCGTGTGTGCGGGGGCACCGATGCGTATAGTTCCATGCGCTCGCTCATCGAAAAACTATCCGGAGGAACCTGAAAGTGGTTGCAGCACTGTCTGAATCCCTGCTCGATGACACCAAGCGTCCGGCCTTCCTGGCCGATGCCAAAGAGGTTCTGGATGCTGAGGTGTCGGACAAGGGCGGCGCGTCGGGCCTGGCCGTCAAGGGTGGCTACGCGGCGGTGAAGAAGGTCAGCCCGACCATCGTCGGCGATGCGCTGGAGTCCTTCATTCCGCGATTCGTCGCCCAGCTCGAGCCGTTCTGGTCCGAGTACCAGGCCTCGGGCGCCGGTTCGTTCGCCGACCTGCTGGTCGCCAAGCAGGACGAGGTCTCCGAGGCGTTGCTCGCGGTCACCGACGAGCGTGCCGAGTCGTCCTCTCGGCCCGCACTGACCAAGGTCTACGGCTCGATGCGGTCCTCGGCGAAGAAGCATGTCGCCGAGGCGCTTCCGCGCGTCGGCGCCCTGATCCAGCGTCACGCTGGTTAATCAAATGACCGGTTCGCGGCCCGGAGCCGGGCCGCGAACACGGACTGCATAAAGTCTGTGTCACCCAATTCGGGTGGAAAATACCCGAATTCGAGGCAGTGCGCGGATCCCCTTTCGTTCACAGGGGATCCCGACTCGATCGCCGCGTGAAATCAGCCCGCGGCCTTGCCGACTCGCCAGTAGCCGGTGAAAGTGATATCGGCCTTGGGGATTTCGCGATCCTGCACCAGGAATCGCCGCAACCCCGACACCAGTTTCTGCTCGCCGGCCAGGAACGCGTAGACCCCCGTCGCGGGGAGTTCCGCCGCGCGCACGGCGGCCGCCACGGTCGCGCCGATCTCGGCGGTCGCGTCCGTCCGGATGATCCAGTGCACCTCGACGCCTTCGGGCTCGCCCAGATCCTGGGCGTCGGCCGGGTCCGGCAGTTCCAGGTACGCCGCGCCGCGCAGATCGCGCGGGGCCGAGCGCAGCGAGCCCGCGATGCCGGGCACCGCGCTCTCGTCGCCCACCAGCAGCGCGAAATTCGCGCCGTCGGGGAGCTGGAAGGTCGCGCCCTCGTCGAGGATGCCCACCTTGTCGCCCGGGGCCGCGCCGTTGGCCCAATTCGAGGCCGGGCTGTCGTCGCCGTGCGAGAAGAAGTCGATATCCAATTCCGCCGTGCTGCCGAACTCCCCGAAACCGGCAGCGCGGTACTCCCGCACGGTGTAATTGCGGACCAGCGGGCGGTGGTCCTTGCCCATCATCAGATATTGGGCGTACCAGCCCAGCGTGCTCGCCGAGGTGGGCAGGCTCAGGCTGCCGTCGCGGCCGGGCATGAACAGCCGGAACCACTGGTCGTAGCCCATCGCGGTGAAACTCGCGAGCCCGTCGCCGCCGAGGGTGACGCGCACGAAATTCGGGCTGACGCGTTTGCTCGCCAGCACTTCCGCGGTGAGGATTTCCCGATGTTCGGGTTTGAGATGTTTGGTGCGCTTGGCCATGGGCTTAGGTTAGCGCACCCTAACTAGAACACGCCGGGTGTGATCGGGTCGACGCAGCGCGGAGATCGACTGTCTGAGAGGCTGGGATTGTGAACCCCTCGACAGCACAGGCGCACGTCGTCGTCGACGAACTCGCGCGCGGCGGAGTCCGAGACGTGGTCCTGTGCCCGGGATCGCGAAACGCGCCCCTGGCCTTCGCCTTACAGGCCGCCGACGCGGCCGGGCGGCTGCGCCTGCACATGCGCATCGACGAACGCTCCGCCGGATTCCTGGCCATCGGCCTGGCGCTGTCGGGCGGGCGGCCCGTTCCGGTGGTCATGACCTCCGGCACCGCCGTCGCCAATCTCGGGCCCGCGGTGCTCGAAGCGAACTACGCGCGCGTGCCGCTCATCGTGATCAGCGCCAATCGGCCCTACGAGATGCTGGGCACCGGCGCGAACCAGACCGTCGAGCAGCTGGGACTGTTCGGCAGTCAGGTGCGCGCGACGATCAGCCTGGGGCTGGCGGAGAGCGAGAGCCCGCGGCCGGTGGATAGCGAGAGCCTCGGGGCGGCGGGGAGCGAGAACAACGGGGGCGAGCCCGGTGCCGGCGAGGTCTACCCCAAGCAGAACAGCGTGTGGCGCTCCGCGGTGTGCCGTGTGCTGGCCGCCGCGCGCGGTACCCGCTCCGGCAACGCCGGCCCGGTGCACTTCGACATCCCGCTGCGCGAGCCGCTGGTGCCGGACCTGGGGTCGGGCGATCCGCTGCCGCTGGGCCGCGGTGACGACCGGCCCTGGACCGCAACGCAATACGCCACCCTGGACGTGCCGCTCGACATCGACCTGAGCCTGGACACCGTGGTCATCTCCGGCCACGGTGCGGGCCATCGGGCCGAGCTCGCGGCGCTGCCGACCGTCGCCGAGCCCACCGCGCCCATGCACGGTCCGCCGCTGCATCCGCTGGCGCTGTCGCTGGTCCGGCCGAAGCAGGCCATCATCACCGGCAGGCCCACGCTGCACCGGCAGGTCGCGAAGGTGCTCGCCGATCCCGAGGTGACGGTGTTCGCGCTGACCACCGGCCCGCGCTGGCCCGATGTGTCCGGCAATGTGGTCGGGACCGGCACGCGCGCGGTCACCTCCGGCGCGCCGCGCGCCGAGTGGCTCGAACAGTGCCGGGATCTGAACGAGCGGGCCGTGGCCGTGGTGCGCGCCGAGCTGGCCGCCCATCCCAAGCCCACCGGATTGCACGTGGCGGCCGTGGTGATGGCCGCGCTGCACGAGGGTGACCAGCTGCTGCTGGGCGCGTCCAACCCGGTGCGCGACGCCGCGCTGGTGTCCGAGCCGCGGCCGGGGGTGCGGGTGCTGTCCAACCGCGGCGTGGCCGGGATCGACGGCACGGTGTCCGCCGCGGTGGGCGCGGCCCTGACGCACGCCGGCCGCACGATCGCGCTGATGGGCGACCTGACGTTCCTGCACGACGCGTCCGGCCTGCTGATCGGCCCCGGCGAGCCGCGCCCCGAGGACCTCACCATCGTGGTCGCGAACGACGACGGCGGCGGCATCTTCGAGCTCCTCGAACAGGGCGATCCGCAGTACGCGGGCGTCTTCGAACGCGTCTTCGGCACCCCCCACGGCATGGACCTCGCGGCCCTGTGCGCGGCCTACCGCGTTCCCCACCGCCAGGTGGATCCCGCCGAGCTGGCCGTGGAACTGACCCGCCACGCACACGGCGTGCGGGTCCTGGAGGTCGCGACCGAACGCTCCAGCCTCCGCGAGCTGCACGCCACCGTCCGCGCGGGCATCGCCAACTGACAGACCGATGCGGTACCGGCTTTTCCGGGACTCGCTGTCGGTGCTGTCGTGTCCGTGCGCGCGAGGCGACGGCGACGGTCAGTATTCGGGTTCGGAGTCCTGGTAGTCCTCGTCCAGGGGGACGGGGATGGACTGTTCGATCAGGTCGCCCTCGTCGGCGGTCCAGCCGCTGTCTCCGGCGGGAACTGCGGCGATGTCGCTGTCGGACTCCTGGATCGGGTCCGGGGCGTCGGCGGCCGCGGATCGTTCGGCGTCCGCCGGGTAGGCCGGGGTGTGCTGTTCGAGGTAGTCGGCCTCGGACACCTCGTCGATGCGCTCGTTCATCGGATGCTCCTCTCCGCCGTGTCGGCAAAGCCGGGTGAAGTCGGGCATCTCCGAGCATGCGCCGCGGGGCGCGCGTCGGCAACCGGTGCGGCGCGGAACCACCGGGTACGCGCAGGTCACACCCGGTGGGTCGGTTGAGTCACTCGCCTGGCAGTGGGCCCTTGTCGGTGGGGTGTTCCACCAGGGCAAGGACGCGGCCGGCCATGAACCGGGCGGTGCGCACCTGGGTTCCGGTGCGGGTCGTTTCGCTGACTTCGACTATGCCGCGCGCTATGCGCACCTCGACTCGCCGCCCGGCGCGGGTGGCTGTCACTTCGTAATTGCGGGAACCGTCACCGGTGTCCACGACGATCTCTACTCGATCACCCTTCATCTATCAATTCTCCTCCCCACCAGCGGTTTTGGGCAGAAATGCGGGTCGCGAACCGCTAACGACTCGATACCGCCGTGCCTCGGAATCGTGTTCGGAAAACGGGCGAAATCGCTTGCGCTCAGCACTTTTCGCGGGATGTGCGCACCCCGAACGCGGGTCCCCGACAGGCATCCCGGCACTGCTCGTGCCGCCGTGGATCAGCTGCCGGAATCGGTTGCGGCGGCCGCGAATACTCCCGCGTGGGTGGCGGCCAGGGCGGCGTCGGCGGCGGCCCGCGCGGCGGCGGGATCGATGGGATCGCCGCTGGCCAGGAGGCGGTAGTAGAGCGGGGCCGAGACCGCGGACAGGACCGCGCGGGGGTCGGTGTCCGCGGGGCATTCACCGCGGGCGATCGCGGCGATCACGCACGGTGACCATTCGGCCAGGCGCGTGTCGTAGAAGCGTTGCAGGGCAAGGGCGGTGGCCTCGTCGGTGGTGGCGGCGGCGATGACCGCGCGGAACAGCCTGCCCTGGCGCGGGTCGGCCAGGGTGCGGGCCACCAGGGCGGCATTGGCGTGCAGGTCTCCGTGCAGCGAGCCGGTATCGGCATGGGGGAGTGAGGATTCGGCCATGTCGGCGAGCAGGTCGGCGACCAGTCCGGCGGGGGTGCGCCAGCGGCGGTAGACGGTGGTCTTGCCGACCTCGGCGCGGGCGGCCACCTCCGCCAGGTCCAGGGCGGCAAAGCCGTATTCGGCGAGGGCGTCCCCGGCGGCGCGCAGTACGGCGTCGCGAACCCGGGCGGTGCGCCCACCGGGGCGAATCGAGCCGGGTGCGGTGGTGTCCTGCGTCATAACGGTTCTCCAGTTCCATTTGTGGCGCGATGAGTGTAGCGTTGCCGACGTTAATGAAACTGTAGTCCCGTTAGGAGTTCGTCATGGAGTACCGTCGGCTCGGCGCGTCAGGTTTGCAGGTTCCGGCTCTGAGCTTCGGCGCCGGCACCTTCGGCGGGCGGGGTGAGCTCTTCAGCGCCTGGGGTGACACCGACGCCCGGCAGGCCCGCCGCCTGGTCGATATCAGCCTGGAAGCGGGCGTCACCCTCTTCGACACCGCGGATGTCTACTCCGACGGCGCGTCGGAAGAGGTCCTGGGCGAAGCGATTCGGGGCCGCCGCGACAGCGTGCTCATCTCCACGAAGGCGTCGCTGCCCACCGGCCCCGGCCCCGCCGACGCCGGGTCCGGGCGCTCGCGGCTGATCCGCGCGGTCGAGGGATCACTGCGCCGGCTGGGCACCGATTACATCGACCTGTTCCAGCTGCACGCCTTCGACGCGGGCACCCCGGTGGAAGAAGTCCTCGCGGCCCTGGACGATCTGGTGCGCGCGGGCAAGATCCGCTACGTCGGGGCCTCCAACTTCGCGGGCTGGCAGCTCATGAAATCCCTTGCCGCGGCAGACAAGCACGGCCTGCCGCGCTACGTCGCGCACCAGGTCTACTACTCGCTGGTCGGTCGCGATTACGAGTGGGAGCTCATGCCGCTGGCGCAGGATCAGGGCGTCGGCGCGGTGGTGTGGAGCCCGCTGGGCTGGGGCCGGTTGACCGGCAAGATCCGCCGCGGCGAGCCGCTTCCGGCGGGCAGCCGCCTGCATCAGACCGCTGCGGCCGGTCCGCCGGTCGATGACGAGGTGCTCTACGACGTGGTCGACGTGCTCGACGACATCGCCGCCGAGACCGGCCGCACCGTCCCGCAGATCGCGCTGAACTGGCTGCTCACCCGCCCGACCGTGGCCACCGTCATGATCGGCGCGCGCAACGAGGAGCAGCTGCGCCAGAACCTGGGCGCGGTCAGCTGGACCCTGGACGCCGATCAGATCGCCCGCCTGGACAAGGCGAGCGCGGTTACTCCGCCGTACCCGTACTACCCCTACTACCGTCTCGGCGACTTCACCCGATTGAATCCACCTGCCGTGTAGGCGAATTGGCGATCCCCGACGCCACCGGCCGGACCGCGTAGCGGCTGCGGCCGTGCGGCGTCCCGAGTCGCTGCCGTGGGTCGCGGTCGGTCGCCGGGCGCGATGGTCCGGCTCAGTACACGTCGCGGACGTAGCGCTTCTCCGCGACCAGCTGCTTCTTGAAAGCGAGAGCGCCTTCCTCGCTGAGCTTTCCGTGGATCCGGGCGATGCGCAGCAGCGTGTCGTCCACGTCCTTGGCCATGCGGGCGGCGTCACCGCAGACGTAGAAGTGACCGCCCTCGCGCAACCAGGCCCAGAGCTCGGCGCCGTGCTCGATCATCCGGTGCTGCACGTAGACCCGTTCGCGCTGATCCCGGGAGAAGGCCAGATCCAGACGGGTCAGGAAGCCCGAGCGGAACATGTCCTCGAGTTCGGCGCGATAGTAGAAGTTGTCCTTGGCGTGCTGATCGCCGAAGAACAGCCAGTTCCGGCCCTTGCAGCCCAGGGCCATGCGTTCCTGCAGGAAGCCGCGGAACGGCGCGATGCCGGTGCCCGGGCCGACCATGATCATGGGCGCGTTCGGGTCCAGCGGCGGCCGGAAATGCGGTGCGCGCTGCAGGAAGATGGGCACCCCGGCGCCGGCGCGATCGGCCAGGAAGCTCGAGCACACCCCGCCGCGCCGGGCCGCCGAGCCGATGGCGACCGGATCGCCGTAGCGCACCACGCCCACGGTCAGCTGCACTTCCTCCGGGCTCACCAGGGGGCTGGAGGAGATCGAATACTGGCGCGGTTGCAGCTTTTTCAGGGTCGCGAGCCATTCCACCAGATCGGCGCGGACCGGGAAGTCGCGCAGCACGTCGACCGCCTGCCGATCCCACAGGTAGCCGTCGAGCTCGTTGCGATTGTCCCGGCGCAGCAGCTTGGCGAGCCGCTGGCTCGGATTGCGCTCGGCCACGAAGGCGAGCAGGTCGTTGCTGACCTTGGTGATGTCGTATCGGGTGCGCAGCGCCTCGGCGAGGGTGGCCTCCCCGTCGTCCACCTCGACGGCCCGGCGCCCGTCCAGCCCGGTGACCTCGAGCCATTCCGCCACCAGCGCATCGCAATTGGCGGGCCGGATCCCCAGCGAGTCGCCGACCTCGTAGCTCGCGCCGAGCCCGCTCAGGTCGAACCCGAACTGCCGCACCTCTTTCCCGGAACCCGGGCGCGAGAGCACCTCGTTCGTCACCAGCTTGCTGAGCACGGGGGAGTTGCGGGTGAACCGCGCGGGAGCCAGGGTCGACACCGCGCCTCGGGAACCCCGGGTGCTCGCGCCACCACCGGGGCGAGCGGCGGGCGAATTGCTTTGTGCGGACGCGTAGTTCGTGCTCGGTCCGCCGCTGGACCCGGTGCCCAGCGGCCCGGTCGGATGCGGCATCTGCGAGATCGTGAGCCAGAAGAACGAAGGCGACATGGCGCGCACCGAGGAGCTGCGCGTCTTCGCCGACGAGCACGACCTGGCG
>NZ_JBEXUS010000133.1:0-20104 GCF_040614455.1 Nocardia sp. NPDC005978 | reverse complement strand
GCGACTCTGCTAGAGCGCTGCCCCGCAGCCGAAACCGCAAAGCCAAGGCCAACAACAAAGGACCATCGGTGTTCACTCCAGTGGCCTACGTAGCCCGAAACCCGCACGCACTCTGCGCCTTCCAGCGGGGTTCGGGAGAACAAGCAAGAACAACGAGGCAGTGCTGGTTACCTCGCCAGCCGTACCCGACCTCGGCTCCCCAGCTGAGAGCCTGTTCGCCCTCCCAGCCTGGCTGGATGGCCGTAGGAACCTTCTCGAGACCTACAGACAAAGATCCGTCATCGCTGAATGCTGGTACTGCCTTAGAGGGTGATTGTGGTGAGCGGTAGTCGATTCGAGGCTTGCTCTTACCCCCGCTAGTGGTGGATCCCGTTTATCGGCCCGGGAGGGCTGGTACCGCCGTCGAGGCTCCCAACCCGGCCCCGCTGGTATTCCGTTATCCAGGCTGCTCTTTCTCCGGTAGGCCACCCAACCGCAGCCGAGTCCCCCACCGCACAACGCTGGTATTTCGTTATCCAGTCGTCCCGAAACGCACGCACCCGCCCAACGCTCCGATCCCCCGAAAAGTCAGCCACGCATACCCAACGGCCTCCGTTCAACAGACCCGAAGCCCCCACTCACCTAGAGACAACCCGCACAGTCTGCAACAAGGGAAAAGCCGCCGCCCCACCCCCATATCCCCCGAACCGGCAGTACATGATCTCGTCTTCAGAAAGCGCCATAGCCATCAGAAGCGTGCCATGACCGACAATTTCAGAACCGATGTACCGCGGAAGCTCTCGAGCCGGGATCGTAATCGCGTTCACTGCGTCACGCCCTTTCTGTGGGCTGGTGCCAGTCAGACTCTCGAACTTCAGCTTACTTGCAGCTACCCCGATCGTGTCGCGCCAATCACGAAGTCCGGGCCCACTTGCACCAAGCACGCGTGGCACGACCCCGCTTCTGCGAACCGTCAATCCCAACCAGCGAAGCTACCTGACGCCTCCAGCGCGACGCCCGGAGCACTACCGCCCAAAACGCAAGCAGCCCATCGAGTCCCGCGCGACTCGATGGGCTACCGAAGTTCCTCGGGCGTTGCCGTCGGAGCGACGGCTACTGGCCGGCGGTGCCGGTGAACAGACCCTGGATGGTCTTGATCAGAACCTCGGCCAGGAAATCCGCTGCGGATCCGGACACGGTGTACTCCTCATCTGTGAAACGACATGTCGAACATGCGAAGCATGCACGCTTCACTTGTCCATGGGTGGCTTTTCAGGTGAAAAGTTTGCCCGTCGGATCAAGATTTCATACTGGAACCGGTTCCAACTGGGGTTATGCCCACTCAGTGGGACAGTGATCTGGATCACATGGACTAGCCGGAGGATGCGGAGGATCCTGCCCAGGCCGCGAAGGCGCCCGGGTTGCGGGTTTGCAGCAGTACGCGGCCGGGTCCGACGAAGTCGAAGACGAAGCCCTCGCCGGATTTGAGCGATTGCAGCGAACGACCCGATACTGCTCGCCGGATGGTGAAGTTCATGGCCAGGTCGTAGGCGACGACATGCCCGGTGTCGATGGTGACCGGCTCACCGGGCGCGAGATCGATGACGTCGATCGCTCCGAATACGCCCAGCACCACCTCTCCGTTCCCGTGCGCACGCAGTCCGAATCCGCCCTCTCCACCGAAGAGATTCGCGAAGCCACCCCATTTCGCCTCGACCGTCACCGCGTGCGAATTGGCGATCCAGCCACCGCGACTGATGTAGAACGGCCGGTCCGGGCTGATGCTGAGCGAGAGCATGTCTCCCGGCAGTGCGGGCGCTACATCCACCCAGCCGCCCTGCTGGGGTGCGGTGAATGTGGAGACGAAGAACGACTCGCCCGCGAGCATCGAGCGCTTGAGACCGGCCAGCACGCCGCCCTCGGCCTTGGCGTGCAGTGCGACTCCTGCCGAATGCGCGACCATGGCCCCGCTCTCGACCCGCATGGGCTCGCCCGGGTCCAGGAAGCAGCGGGCAATGGTCGACGACGGATTGTGCCGCAGTTGAACCTTCATATTTTGCGACGTTAGCAGCGAAAACCCCCCTTGCGCGCGCGATCCCGGCGCGTCCCCGGCCGCATTAGGGCCATCCCGGTCCGCGCGGGCGGCGCAGATGCAATGATGCCCGTCGGCACGGTCCGAGTCATACCCCAGACGATGAAGGAGAATTACCCGGTGACCACCGAGACGCACGCGCTGCCGCTCGATGACGATCAACTTCGGCCCGCACGCCGAATTCGCTTCGACCGCAAGGCGCTTCGGCGCGTCGGTTTGATCGCGGCGGTGGTCGCACTCACCGTTCTGGTGACCGGTCGCGCCGAGGCGCTGCCCGATCCGGCTCCGCAGCGCTCGCCCGGTTGCGCTGCGCCCGATTCCGGCACGCCCAGCGGTGCCAAGTGGGCGACGGAGCCCGCGATGACGATCGATCAGAACGCGACCTACACCGCGACCCTGGAAACCAACTGCGGCACCATCACCGCTGAACTGGATGCTGCTCGCGCTCCGCACACGGTGAACTCTTTCGTATTCCTGTCCGATCAGGGCTATTTCGATCACACGCGCTGCCACCGCCTGACCACCGAGGGCATTTTCGTGCTCCAGTGCGGTGATCCGACCGGCACCGGCACCGGCGGTCCGGGCTACAAGTTCGTGGACGAGAATCTGGCGGGCGCTTCCTACCCCGCGGGCACCATCGCCATGGCGAATGCGGGTCCCAACACCAATGGCAGCCAGTTCTTCCTGGTCTACCGCGATACTCGCCTGCCCGCGAATTACACGCCGTTCGGCCGCATCACCGATGGCATGGACGCGCTCCAGAGCATCGTCGCGGCCGGCACGCAGGATGGTTCGGCCGACGGCAAGCCCGCCGCCGATCCCACCCTGTCCGAGGTCTCCGCCGCGCAGAGCTGAGATCAGCCCAGCCGCAGCATGTTCGGCCACTCGCGCGACCACGGTGCGCGCGGGTGGTCGCATCGCCACAGGGTGACGTCGCTGGTCACCCCGGGAATGCCCAGCCGGGCGTCGGCTCGGCCCACCTCGGTGACGCTCGAGCACCGAGTGCGCGGTTCACTACCGTCACCACCCACCCAGAGCACGGTGGTGGCGGTGTCCGGCGGCGTGCCGAAGTAGCCGAAACCACGGTTGGGGCTGTACACCGCGGGGAGCCCGTACTCCGCCCGCTGCACATCCAATGCGCTGGCCTGCCAATAGGAATCGGCGATGATCACTGCCGATGAACGTTCTCGCTCGGGCAGCGCGGTGTACGCGTCCGCGGTAGCCCGGGCCAGTTCGGGCCAGCCGAATTTGCCATAGAGTCCGAGGGCCAATCCCGCCGCCTCGTCGCTGGCGGCCGGCTCGATATCGGATTCGGCCTGCCAGGGCAGCGAGAACAGCACCGGCACGAGCGAGATCACCACGAGCACTCCGCCCACCCACTTCCGCCAGGTGGCGGCATCGCGAGTGAACCACACCGCTCCGGCTGCCATGACAGCCGGATAGATGCCCACGACGTAGTACGACCGGCCGTTCATCGCCAGAAATGCCACCGCGAGCACCACGGTCGTCAGCGCGAGAAACCGATACGGGCGCAGCGGCTCCCAGCGCCACAGCGCCCACAGTCCGAATCCGAGCAGCACCACCCCGAGAATTCCCGCCGCCGCCAATGCCAAGGGCACGAAGGTGATTCGCCCGCCGACGGTGTCCTGTTCGGCGGATACCTGCGCACCCATCCCCAGCTGCGGCCATTCGTGCCGCGCCTGCCACACCAGCGTCGGCACGGTGCACACGACCGCGAATGCCGCTCCCGCCCACAGTGCGGGCCGCTTCGGCAATTCCCGTGGCCCATAGACCAGTACGGCCACGGCGATCGCGATCCAGAAGAATGGGATCAGCCACTTCACCTGCATATCCACGGCGGTCACCGCGCCGGCCGCGAGCAAGAGTCCGTCCCGTCGCGTGCGCACCCACCGCACGACCAGCCAGCTGATCACCACCCACAGCGCGGTATCCACCGTGTTCGTCGCCAGCTGAGTGCCCTGCACGAGCAGGAACGGCGAAGTCGCGTAGGCGGCTGCGGTCAGCACCTGTGCCCCGCGCGCGCCCCCGAATTCCCGCGCGATCTGCGCACTCGCCACGATGGCGATGAGCGTCAGCAGCACCGCTGGAACTCGAAGCGCCACCAGCGAACCCGGTGCGAGTCCGTCCATGGCCCACGCGATCACCGGCACCAGTGGCCCCTGATCTGCGTACCCGGCCGCGAGCCGCCGTCCCGCCGCCACGAAATACCATTCGTCGCCGAAGAATCCGTATCGGCCGATCGAGGCGAACATCGCGATCGCCGCGAGTCCGGTGATCACCCCCACCGCACCCACCGCGAACGGTGGCGTCTCCGAATTCCGCTGCTCCGCTTCCACACCAACCACCGCAGTCACTCGCGCCACTGTAGGCCGCGGCAGATCTCCCCGCCCGGCTCCGCCGCAGTCCCGCACCGGCCACCGGACCCGGCGATACCGTCTAGGATCCGAAGATCATCATCGGCACAAGAGGTTGACATGGGATCTCGCGCGTTCGCGGCGCTGACGGCGGCGATGGCGATGCTGGTCGCCGCGATCATCACGTCGGCCCCCGCACACGCGACGCCGACCAGCGGGGCGTACCGAATCGTCGCCGCCGATGACGGTCGATGGCTCCGGATGTTCGAGGGTTCTCCCGCCCTCATCCTGGCCGCGAGCACCCCGCCGCCCGGTGACGGCCTGTGGATCTGGTGGCTCGAACCCATGGGCGAGTCCGACGGTGAGCATTTCGCGATCGTGAACCACACCCGCCGCGCGGCCCTGTCCGCCGCCGCTCACCCCGGTGCGGCGGTCGGCACCGAGCCCGAGAGTGAATCCTCGACCCGCTGGGCGCTCACCCCGGCCGGGGACGGCACGTACTACCTGTCGTATCCCGGTACCGAACTGAGGGCGGCCGGCACATCCGAAGAAGGGTCACCGGATGTCGTCCTGCGAGCACCCGGACCCGCCCAGCGCTGGGAACTCCGCTGGGTGGGCGACTACTGACGGTTTGCCCGATGAATTCCGAGGACTCAGGAGGTCTACACCCGCATGAGGACTTTGATCTACGGCTTCACCGTGTCCGCGGACGGCTACATCAACGACCGCGACGGCAACATCGACTGGACCGACCCCGACGACGAACTCCACGGGTTTCACAATGACCGCTTCCGCGATGTCGAGATCTCCCTGCACGGCCGCCGCCTGTACGAGCTGATGGCCGACTACTGGCCGCACGTCGCCGACGATGCCCCGCCCATCGAACGTGACTTCGCCGGTCTCTGGGTGAACAAGCCCAAATACGTCTTCTCTCGCACCCTGACCGAGGTCGGCTGGAACAGCACGCTGGTCTCCTCGAACGCGGTGGAGACGGTCCGCCGCCTCAAGTCCGAGGGCGACGGCATCCTGGAGGTCGGCGGCGCGAATCTCGCCGCCACCCTGATCCCGCACGATCTGATCGACGAGTACCAGCTGTATGTCTCCCCCGTAATCCTCGGCGGCGGAACGCCTTTCCTGCCGCAGCTCGAGAAGCGCATCCCCCTGCGCCTGGTCGAAACGCGACAGTTCACCACCGCGCAGCTACTGCGCTACGTGACCGCCTGAAACACGCCACGGAACGCCGATGGTCCGCCGGACCGCCGAATGCTCTGCACCGCAAGGAAAATGGCGTTGCCCGCAGCGCACCCGGGACTAAGCTGACGGCCCATGAAGCGCTTTCTCGCGGCCGTCTCGCTGGCGGCCGCGGCGGCAGCCCGCTGGTGGAAACTGCGCACCGCGCTGCCCGAAGACCCCACCGCGCCGCACGAAAACCCCACCGAGGCACAGCCGGCGGAACCGCCGCACCCCAACGCTGTTCACCCCGAGTGGTGCGTGGTGGCCAACCTGCTCCCCTACCCCTACAACCCCGGCCCGAAAGCGGACTACCGCAGCCACCGAATCTTCCCCGCGGGCGCGAAGCTCCACGTCATCGGCGGCTTCGCCGGAAGAGGCCACGAGGTGGTGACCGTCACCGGCACGAATCATCAGGGCCGCATCGTCACGTCCAACATCACCGCCCGCTATCTGGGCGGCTGGCGCGTGTCCCTGATCCACCGCCCCGCCGTGCTCCACGCCATCCACAGGGCGTCGTCCCGCTACCCGGCTCACCGCTGGAACCATCGGAATCTCCCCTTCGACTCCCCCGAGTACGAGGCCGTGCTGCGCGAGCGGGCCGCCGGGTTCCAGGAGTGGCTGCACGGCAGTCGGTGATCACGCCCGCGACCCGAAAACGCTTGCGGGACTCCCCCACTCGACCTGTCGGACCCCCGGGGTACGTTGCTCTGTGTTGTAGCAACACGTTGCAATGCTTCATATTTCGACGCCCCGGATCTCGGGGTAGATAGAGGGTGACTCTGTGAGTTCACGGGGAGGGCGGCCGATGAATCTGGTCGTCAAGTGTGGAATCGCGGCCTCGGTGCTGGTCGCTACGGTGTCGGCGGGCGGGACGATGGCGACGGCGGGGGCCGATCAGCCGGCGTCGGGCTGCACCTATTCGTCGGGTTCGCTCCCGGCGGACCAGCCCGCGGTGTCCGGTACCGCGCTGCAGGTGAATTCGGCCTACACGGTCACCGCCGCGATCCTGAACCCGAACACCACCGTCGCGTTCAGCAGCGTCGGCCCCGACGGGTCGACGGTGTCGATCGGCTCGCCGATCACGGTCGCCGACGGCGCGGGCACCACGGTCAGCGTGCAGTGGACGCCCACGAAGGCGGGCACCCACAAGCTCTACGCCCACGAGTCCGGCCCCGGCTGGAACTTCACCTACGGCCCCACGACCTGCGAGGTGGCCGCGGCCCCCACCGGCACCGGCTCCTTCGGCAGCTTCCCGGCCTGATCCCGCTCGACCGATCCGCCGCCGCTCCCGGCTTCCGGGGGCGGCGGTCCGGCCGGATACTCGGATCGGCACACTGGGATCGTGAACGAGCCGCCCGACTGGCACGCGATCGACGATGCCGTGCGCGCGGCGGAGCTTCGGCTCGACTGGGACGCGGCCATCGCCGCGGTCAGCACCGCCGCGGAGTGCTGGAGTCCCGATGCCGGCAAACACAATGCGCATCTGTGGCACATGGATCTCCTCGCCCGCGCCGGACGGCTCGACGAGCTGGCCGCGCTGGGCGAGACCGATGTCCACGCTCGGCGAAGGCTCGAGCGGTTTCTGCGCGAGAACGAACGCGAAGATGCCGGCGCGAACGTTCCCGAGTAGCGTCACGGCATGGGGACCCAATGCCCGATCTGTGAAAAGCACCGTGGCCGAGGCGAATTGGTCGGGCCGGTTATCTATGCCGACGACCTGATCGTGGTGACGCACCGGCCCCTGTCCGACGGTGTGCCGATGCCCGGCTACCTGTTCGTCGAAACCGTCCGGCACGCACCGGCCTTGGCCGACCTGACCGACGACGAGGCCGAGCGGGCGGGGTGGGCCGTGCGCCGTGCCGCACACGCGCTGCGCACCGAGCTGTCGCCGGAGTACGTGTTCTCCGCTGTCACCGGCCGCAGCGTCGCGCACTTCCACCAGCACGTATTCGTCCGCCCCACGGGCACTCCGGACTCGGTGGACTGGTTCGCCTCCTGGACCGACGGACGAGAGGTCGGCGAATCGGCGGTGGCGGCACTGTGCACGCAGCTCACGACACATTTCCACCGGCCGTGAGATAGCCCGACCGGCGGATCACCGACCTGACCGTCCGAACCCGGTGAATTCGACTCTGCGCGCGATGAACTCCTCCGCGACTGACTGGGTCGGAACATCGACCGGGCATCGACTATGCCACAGCACAACATAACCCAAGTCGACCAGCCCTCATTGAACCACGGCCACGCCGACCGGGTATGACTGCTTCTCGTAATCGACTCGATTACAGTCCATTTCACACCTCTCAGGCACCCGGATAGACGCAGTCCGCCGGATTCGTCAGACCCACCTTCCAGGGGGTTGAGCTGATTATGCTGTGGCATATATGTTTTCGAACTACCAAGCAGACACTTGGTAGCTCGAGAGTCAGAGAGAACACCATGAAGATGAGAACCTTCGCCGCCGCAGCCGCGATGTCGGCCGCCGCCCTCGGCGTGATCGCCGGCCCCGGCGCCGCACCGGCCTCGGCCAACAGCATGCACGGATGCAACTACCCGTATGTCTGCTTCTACCTGACCGGCTACGACAGCGGCGCACAGCACCCCACAGCCATGTACCAGGACCGGGGCTACTGGCAGACCCTCGGACCGAACAGTCGCGGCTCTATCCAGGTGGTCAACACCAGAAACGACGACGGCGCGTTGCTGAAGTTCGCCGACGGTTCCACGCAGTGCGTCAAGCCGAACTACGGGACCCTCCTGTACAAGACCGTCACCCAGATCAAGATCACCGACAGCCCGAGCTGCAAGTAGAACGGGCCGCAAGCCGGGTCATCGTAGACGTGGAACGATGACGGGGGGCCGGCCCGGTCAGCCGGCCGGGCATCACGTGCCGGTCGTCGTGGCCGTCACCGGCCGCGCCAAACGCGGCAGCACCGATTCGCCGTAGGCTTCGAGCGTGCTCGTTTTGGCATCGTGCTGCAGGTACACCGCGAATTGATCAACTCCGAGAGCCTCCAGTTCCCGCAGCCGGGCGAGGTGGTCGTCCGGAGTGCCCAGGACGCAGAACCGATCCACTATCGCGTCGGGGACGAACTCGGCGTGGGTGTTCCCGGCCCGGCCGTGCTGGTTGTAGTCGTAGCCCTGGCGGCCGGCGATGTAGTCGGTCAGGGCGGCGGGAATCGCGGCGTCTGCGCCGTAGCGCGCGACGATGTCCGCGACGTGGTTGCCGACCATCCCGCCGAACCAACGGCATTGTTCGCGTGCGTGTTTCAGGGCCGCCTCGGTGCCGTCGGTGATGTAGGCGGGCGCGGCCACGCAGATCTTCACCTCCGACGGATCGCGGCCCGCGCGTTCGGCCGCCGCCCGCACGCGGGCGATCGTCCAGGCGGCGATGTCCGGATCGGCCAG
Organism: Nocardia sp. NPDC005978; assembly: GCF_040614455.1. Taxonomy (NCBI): domain Bacteria; kingdom Bacillati; phylum Actinomycetota; class Actinomycetes; order Mycobacteriales; family Nocardiaceae; genus Nocardia; species Nocardia sp. NPDC005978. The sequence goes on along the minus strand of NZ_JBEXUS010000133.1, from coordinate 11,017 downwards.
CTGGAGGATGAAGCCGTCGGCCACCTCACCGGTGAGATCCAGTGCGCGCGGGCCGTATCCGGCCACCCAGACCGGCAGCCGCGAATCCGCCGCCCACGGCAACCGCACCGTCGTGTCACCGAGCGAGACCGGCCGCCCGTTGCCCAGCTCGCGGATCACCCCGATGGATTCGCGCAGCGTCGCCAGATTCGACGGCCGCCCGCCGAGCGTGCGCACCGCCGAATCCCCGCGCCCGATACCGCAAATGGTGCGATTGCCGAACATCTCGTTGAGCGTCGCGAAGGTCGAGGCCGTGACCGTCCAATCCCGGGTGGCGGGATTGGTGACCATCGGCCCGACCACCACCTTGCGCGTGACGGCCAGGATCTGGCTGTAGATGACGTACGGCTCCTGCCACAGCAGATGCGAATCGAAGGTCCACACGTGCGAGAACCCGTGCGTCTCGGCCACCCGGGCCAATTCCACCACCCGGGACGCGGGCGGCGTGCACTGCAAAACCACTCCGATATCCATGGCGCACACTCCCTTCGGGTCAGATCAGGTTCTGGGAAAGTCCGCGTTTCAGGAAGCGGCCGTGGCCGGTCGAGCCCAGGTATTCCCCGCCGTCGACGATGATCCGTCCGCGCGAGAGCACGGTGTCCACGTGCCCGCCCACCTCGAACCCCTCGTACGCCGAGTGGTCCATGTTCATGTGATGGGTCTTGCCGAGCCCGATGCTGGTGTGCCCGTTCGGGTCGTAGATCACCACGTCGGCATCGGCCCCCGGACTGATCACCCCCTTGCGCGGATACATCCCGAACATCCGCGCCGGCGCGGTGCAGCAGACCTCCACCCACTTCTCCAGCGAGATGCGACCGTCCCGCACCCCCTGGTACATCAGATCCATCCGATGCTCGACCCCGCCGATACCGTTGGGAATCTTGCTGAAATCCCCGACACCCAGGTCTTTCTGCCCCTTGTAGCAGAACGGGCAGTGATCGGTGGCGACCGTGGTGACGTCTCCGGTACGGATGTACCGCCACAGCTCGTCCTGATGCCCCTCGGCCCGCGCCCGCAGCGGCGTCGAGCACACCCACTTCGCACCCTCGAAACCCGGTGCGCCCAACTGCTCTTCGAGCGAGAGGTACAGGTACTGCGGACAGGTCTCGCCGAAGACGTTCTGGCCCCTGCCCCGAGCCGTGGCGATCTGCTCGAGCGCCTGCTTCGCCGACACGTGCACCACGTACAGCGGCGCACCCGTCACCTGCGCCAGCATGATGGCGCGATGGGTCGCCTCCTCCTCCAATTGCCAAGGCCGGGAAGTCCCGTGGAAGTACGGCGCGGTGTCCCCGCGCGCCAGCGTCTGCTCGATGAGCACGTCGATGGCGATCCCGTTCTCCGCGTGCATCATCAGCAGCGCGCCCAGATCACCGGCGGTCTGCATGGCGCGCAGAATCTGCCCGTCGTCGGAGTAGAAGACGCCGGGGTACGCCATGAACAGCTTGAAGCTGCTCACCCCCTCCGCGACCAATTCCGCCATCCCCTTCAGGGATTCGGCGTTGACGTCGCCCACGATCTGATGGAATCCGTAGTCGATCGCGCACTGCCCGTCGGCCTTGCGATGCCACTGCGCCAGCGAATCCTGCACCCGCTCCCCCGGCTTCTGCACGGCGAAGTCGACGATCGTGGTCGTCCCGCCCCAGGCCGCGGCCCGGGTGCCGGTCTCGAAGGTGTCCGAGGCCTCGGTGCCGCCGAAGGGCAGTTGCATATGGGTGTGCCCGTCGACCCCGCCCGGCAGCACGTACCGCCCGGTGGCATCGATGACCGTATCGGCGGCCGCGGCCAGATCGACCCCCAGCGCCGTGGACCCCGGCTGCACCACCGCCGCGATGGTCTCCCCGTCGATGAGCACGTCGAGCTCTTGGGAACCGGTGGCCGACACCACGGTTCCGCCGTGGATGAATACGCGCGTCATTACGGCGTCACCAACGGTCCGTAGGCGTCCGGCCGGCGGTCTCGATAGAAGGCCCACCGATCGCGCACGACCTTGATCAGATCCAGGTCCAGGTCCCGCACCACCAGCTCCGGCGCGGTATCGGAGGCCACCTCACCGACGAATTTGCCCTCGGGATCGACGAAGTAACTCATCCCGTAGAAATCGTCGTCCCCGTACTCCTCGATGCCGACCCGGTTGATCGCACCGATGAAATACTCGTTGGCCACGGCCGAGGCCGGCTGCTCGAGCTTCCACAAATAGCTCGACAGCCCGCGCGAGGTCGCCGAGGGATTGAAGACGATCTCCGCGCCCGCCAGTCCCAGCGCCCGCCAGCCCTCCGGGAAATGCCGGTCGTAGCAGATGTACACCCCGATCTTGCCGACCGCGGTATCGAACACCGGCCACCCCAGATTGCCCGGGCGGAAGTAGAACTTCTCCCAGAACCCGTTCACATGCGGAATGTGGTGTTTTCGGTATTTGCCGAGATAGCTGCCGTCCGCGTCGATCACCGCCGCGGTGTTGTACAGCAGTCCCGGCTGCTCCTGCTCGTACACCGGCAGCACCATGACCAGGCCGAGTTCGGCGGCCAGCGCGGCGAATCGGTCCACGGTCGGTCCGGGCACCGATTCGGCGTAGTCGTAGAACTTGGTGTCCTGGAGCTGGCAGAAGTACGGCCCGTAGAACAGCTCCTGGAAACAGATGACCTTCGCACCCGCGGCGGCGGCCTGGCGCGCGTAGTCCTCGTGGGCCTTGATCATGGACTCTTTATCGCCTGCCCAGTTCGTCTGGACCAGCGCAGCTCGAACGATTGCCATACTCTGTGATACTGCACCGCTACCGAAATTTCCCGGCTTACCTGCCGGGGTAATGGATTCGTAACCGTAAATTCAGCAATCGAATTCGGACACGAGACCCGAGCCGACGCGGGGCTGCCGCATGCGCACGGTCCGCGAATTGCCCCGGCTCATTCGATGGTGACCGCGTGCCACGCCTGCGCGGCCTCCGCGAATGCCGCAGGAACAATGCGGGATTGGACCACCGCTCGCCTCGGGACACCCATTCGACCCGTCCCAGCAGCTGATTCGCACCCGAAACCGGATCCCCCGGTCACGGCGGGGTTACCGACCGGACCATCGGGTACGTAGTACGAGTAACAAAACCCGGCGACCCGAGCGATTCGCCGGGTGAGGCCGAAAACCGCACGACGATTTTTGGAGGGGTCAATGAAGACGATCACCCGGGCCGCGACCGTGGCCGCGGCCACCGTCGCCACGGCGGGAACAGTGCTCGCGTTCGGCGCGGGCGCCGCGTCCGCCGACGAGTGGCCGGAGTGGAATCCGAACAGCCCGATCTCGGTGTTCGAGACCAAGGATTTCCTCACCCCCGCCGATCCGGGCTACTGGAATCCGTTCGAGAGCCGTTCCCGCCTGACCTCGCCGTTCGGCACCAGCACACGCATCGTCTGCACGTCCTTCCACGGGCAGACCATGAGCTGCTTCCAGGCCGACCAGCAGGGCAATCCGCACAAGCTCAACATCGTGCCGAACAACTTCCCGTTCGCACTGGGCTCGAGCACCCAGCTCACCGGCGGGCACCACTTCATCTACCCGGGGTTCATCCCGGGCAGCTGACCGCGCACGGCCGAAGGGCCGCGATCTCGTTCGAGATCGCGGCCCTTCGCCGTCTCCGGCTCGAGCGCCCGAATCACTCAGGCCGCGGCCAGCACCTCATCCCGCGCCAGCAGATCCGCGTAGAACCCGTTGCGCGCCAACAGCTCCTCGTGCGTCCCCCGCTCGGCCACGCGCCCGTGATCGAGCACCACGATCTGATCGGCGTTGCGAATCGTCGACAGCCGGTGCGCGATGGTGATCGTCGTGCGCCCCGAGGACAGCGCGTCGATCGCCGCCTGCACCTCCCGCTCGGTGCGGGTGTCCAGGGCGCTGGTGGCCTCGTCGAGCACCATGATCGGCGGGTTGCGCAGGATCGCGCGCGCCACCGCGAGGCGCTGTTTCTCACCACCGGAGAACCGGTAGCCGCGTTCGCCGACGACGGTGTCGTAGCCCTCGGGCAGACTCGCGATGTGCTCGTGGATCTGCGCGGCGCGGGCAGCGGCGACCAATTCCGCGTCCGTGGCATCGGGTTTGGCGAAACGCAGGTTGTCCGCGACCGAGGCGTGGAACAGGTAGGTCTCCTGCGAGACCACGCCGACCGTGGCGGCCAGATCCGCGAAACTCAGCTCCCGCACGTCGATTCCATCGATGGCGACGCGGCCGTCGGTGACATCGTAGAGCCGCGCGACCAGGTATCCGAGTGTGGTCTTGCCCGAACCGGTTTCGCCGACGATCGCCAGACTCGTCCCCGCCGGAACGCTGATGTCGATGTCGTTCAACACCTTCCGGTCGGCGGGATCATAGGCGAAGCCGACGCCCTCGAAACGCACCGCGCCCGTCACGCCCTCGGCGGGCAGCGCCGCGGGGCGCTCGGGTTCGGCGATATCGGGTGTCAGGTCCAGATATTCGAAGATGCGCGCGAACAGCGCCAGCGAACTCTGCACCTCGACGCCGGTCGAGAGCAGCATGACCGCGGGCCGCAACAGCCCGGCCTGCAGGGTGGTGAAGGCGACCAGCGTGCCGATTGACACCAGCGGCGTTCCGGCCGCGGAGGCCAGCCCGGCGGCCCAGTAGACGACCGCGGGCATGGCCGCCATCACGATGGTGATGGTCGACTGCCGCCAGCGCCCGGCCATGCTGGAGCGGATCTCGAGATCCACCAGCCCGCGCGATTCCTTCGAGAAGTCGTGCACCAGCGCCGGGGAGCGACCCATGGTGCGCCCCAGCAGTATTCCGCTGACCGACAGTGATTCCTCGACGATCGCGGACATTCCGGCCAGCTGTTTCTGCTTCTCCCCGGTGATGCGCCGGCGCTCGGAACCCACGCGGCGGCTGATCCAGACGAAGAACGGCAGCATGGCCAGCGACACCAGGGTCAGCCGCCAGTCCAGCACGAACATGGCGATGACCGCGGCCAGCACCGAGGTGAAGTTGGAGATGAGCGAGGTCGCGGTCGAGGTGACCGTGGATTGCATCCCGCCGATGTCGTTGGCGATGCGCGACTGCACCTCGCCGGTGCGGGTGGCGGTGAAGAACGACAGCGGCATCGATTGCAGCCGCGCGTAGACCGCGGTCCGCAGATCGTGCATGACCCGCTGGCCCACGGCGGTCGACAGATAGGTCTGCCACACCCCGAAGACGGCGGTCAGCGCCGAGACGGCGACCATGCCGGCGGCCATCAGGGTCAGCAGCCCCGTCCGCCCGTGCGGCAGGGCATCGTCGATGATGCCGCGCACCAGGAACGGCGAGGCCAGGCCCACCGCCGAGGCGAGGGCGACCAGCCCGCCCACCAGGGCGAGCCGGGAACGATAGGGGTGGAACAGCCGGATAATCCGGCGCAGCTCGGATCGGGCAGCCATAGGCGCCTCCTTCCTGAGATCTGAGAACACAGCGTGTAACTGAGTCTGGCTCAATATTGTTCCCAGTGACAATGACTTATGCTCAGCATCATGGACGAGGCCCCCGACACCGATCTACCCGAGCTGTTCGTGCGCACCGCCAAACGCATCCGCCGCGCTCAGATGGCGGATCTCGCCCCGCTCGGCCTCACCCCCGGTCAGAGCCGCGCCCTGCGCACCTTGAGCCGCGCCGCCGAACCCCTGCGCATGTCCGACCTGGCCGACCGCCTCGGCATAGTCCCCCGCTCGGCCACCACGGTCGTGGACGCCCTCGAATCGGCCGCCCTCGTCACGCGCGCGGCCGACCCCACCAACCGCCGCGCCACCCTGGTCTCCCTCACCGGCACCGGCCGTTCGACCCTCGCCCGGATGGACGCGGCCCGCCGCAAGGCCGCCGAGAACCTCTTCGCGACCCTGCCCCCCGCCCGCCGCGAAACCCTGCGCGAGATCCTCGCCGAACTCGACGCGAACGCGAGTGAACGCTCCGGGAGCTGACACCGGAGACCCGTACGACAAGGGCGCACCTCCCGAAAGAAGTGCGCCCCTTGCCTTTACCGATTTACAGGTACTGACCCGTGTTCGACTCGGTGTCGATCGCCCGGCTGGCCGAGGCGTTCTTGCCTGTCACCAGGGTCCGGATGTAGACGATGCGCTCGCCCTTCTTGCCGGAGATGCGCGCCCAATCGTCGGGGTTGGTGGTGTTGGGGAGGTCTTCGTTCTCGGCGAACTCGTCGACGATGGAGTCGTAGAGATGCTGAATGCGAAGGCCCGGCGCGCCGGATTCGAGGACCGATTTGATGGCGTACTTCTTGGCCCGGTCCACGATGTTCTGGATCATGGCGCCGGAGTTGAAGTCCTTGAAGTACAGGACCTCCTTGTCACCGTTGGCGTAGGTGACCTCCAGGAAGCGGTTGTCCTCGGACTCGGCGTACATGCGCTCCACGACCTTTTCGATCATGGCCTGCACGCACTTGGACTTGTCGCCGTCGAACTCCGAGACGTCCTCGGAGTGCAGCGGCAGCGAATCCATCAGGTACTTGGAGAAGATGTCCTGTGCCGCTTCGGCATCCGGACGCTCGATCTTGATCTTCACGTCCAGGCGGCCGGGCCGCAGGATGGCCGGGTCGATCATGTCCTCACGGTTGGAGGCGCCGATGACGATGACGTTCTCCAGGCCCTCGACGCCGTCGATCTCCGAAAGCAGCTGCGGCACAACGGTGGTCTCCACGTCGGAGGACACACCCGAACCACGGGTCCGGAAGATCGAGTCCATCTCGTCGAAGAACACGATCACGGGGGTGCCTTCGCTGGCCTTCTCACGCGCCCGCTGGAAGATGATCCGAATGTGACGCTCGGTCTCACCGACGAACTTGTTGAGCAGCTCGGGACCCTTGATGTTCAGGAAGAACGACTTGGCTTCCTTGGCATCCTCGCCACGCGCTTCGGCGATCTTCTTCGCCAGGGAGTTGGCGACGGCCTTGGCGATCAGCGTCTTACCGCAACCGGGAGGGCCGTAGAGCAGCACGCCCTTGGGCGGCCGCAGCGCGTATTCGCGGAACAGATCCTTGTGCAGGAACGGCAGTTCCACCGCGTCGCGGATCTGCTCGATCTGGCGCGAGAGGCCGCCGATGTCGAGGTAGTCGACGTCCGGCACCTCCTCGAGCACGAGATCCTCGACCTCGGCCTTGGGAATCCGCTCGAACGCGAAGCCCGCCTTGGAGTCGACCAGCAGCGAATCCCCCGGCCGCAGTTTACGAATGGGGCGATCGGGATCGTCGACGTTGTCGACATCCACCATTTCGGACAGCGGGCCCGAAAGCCACACCACCCGTTCCTCATCGGCGTGGCCCACCACGAGGGCGCGCTTGCCGTCGTCGAGAATCTCGCGCAGCGTGCCGATTTCGCCGATCTGATCGAACCGCCCGGCCTCGACCACGGTCAGTGCCTCGTTGAGACGCACGGTCTGACCCTGGACCAGAATGGTGGTGTCGATGTTCGGTGAACACGTCAGGCGCATCTTGCGTCCCGAGGTGAAGACGTCGACCGTCTGATCCTCGTACACACCCAGGAGGATGCCGTAGCCGCTCGGCGGCTGGCCGAGCCGATCGACTTCCTCACGTAGCGCGACCAATTGCTGACGCGCTTCTTTGAGCGTGTCCATCAGCTTGGTGTTGCGAATCGTCAGCGAATCGATGCGCGCTTCCAATTCCCGTGCGCGATCCGGTGAATCGGCGAGTTGCCTCCGGAGTGCAGCCGCCTCGGCACGTACCGCCTCGAGTTCCCTCCAGGCTGCCGAATCCGAATGTTCGTTGGGGCTCATGATGCTGCTCCTCCCAGTCCCGGTCTATCAACGCTACCGGGCGATACTCGATCCCGCTTTCCGACATGGTTTCGTCGTGATCACATCTAGGCTGCGGCGGGCGGCCCGGTCAAGCATGTTAGCCTGCCCTAACCTGTTTCCGGCGAGTTACTTCGCCGCCGATCCGAAAGGGTGCCGTAGATGCTCCTTCCCACCGGCCGTATCCCTGGTATGCGCAACGTCCCGCGGACGCTGCGTGTTTCCGTGGCTACCGCTGCGGCTGCCCTCGCCGTTACCGCCACTGTGGCGGGTTGCGGCTCCGAGGACAACAACCATTCCACGCATTCGACCTCGGCGAGTGCCACTTCACAGACACAGGCCGCAGCGCCCGCGCCCACCGCGGCCGAGCTGCAGGGCATCCTGACCGGCTTCGCCGACCCGGCAAAACCGGCCGCGGACAAGGCGAAACTGGTGGTCGGCGGCGAGAAGCGACTGGCCAATATCGAGACCCTGAACCAGGGCCTGGCCGGCTACCAGGTCACTTTCACCGTCGGCGAGGTCAAGACCGAGGGCAACACCGCCACCGCGACCGTCGCGGTCGGCTCACCGCACGGCGCCATGCCGGGCGTGCCGATCGCCTTCCAGTACGACGGCGGCAGCTGGAAGCTCGCCGACGCCGGCGCCTGCACGCTGCTCGGCATGGCGCGCGCCGCCTGCCAGCCGTAATAGCCGCAACGCATAACTCGAATCGCCCGTAAGACCCGAAAGGCACGCTCCCCCATGCTCGCTCGCACCGCCCGTCTCTGTCTCGCCGCCGCCGGAACGGCCCTGCTCCTCGCCTCGGGCGCGGGCCAGGCCGCCGCCGCGCCGGCGCCGTCGCCGGAGGAACTCCAGTCCACCCTCGACCGCTTCGTCGACCCCGCTGTGCCGACCGCGGACAAGGAGAAGCTCATGGTCGGCGGTGCCGCGAAGTCCGGCAACATCGACAAGATGAGCAGTGCGCTGGGCAACTACGGGCACGTGGGCTTCGGCGTCTCGGGCGTGCAGGTGAACGGCGAGGGCGCGAACGCCGCGGTCGCGATCTCCTCCCCGCACGGCACCATGCCCGGCGTCCCGATGACCTGGCAGTACGCCGACGGCGCCTGGCAGCTCTCCGAGGGCACCGGCTGCATGATCCTGGCCATGGGCAAGGCTGCCTGCTGATTCACCGCCGCATGCACCGGCGCCGAACGACGAAGCGCCCCCTGCTCCGGGTCGGCAGGGGGCGCTTTCACGTCTCAGGGCGCTCGTCAGCCCTTGCCCGCGCGCCGCTGAGGCTTGGGTGCCACCGTGCCGTCGGCGAGGCGTCGTGCGCTCACCAGGAAGGCCGTATGGCCCTGCATGCGGTGCTCGGGGCGCACGGCCAGGCCGACCACGTGCCAGCCGCGGACCATGGACTCCCAGGCGCGCGGCTCGGTCCAGCATTCCTGGCGGCGCAGGTGCTCGACGACCTCGGACATCTGGGTGGTGGTGGCCACGTAGACCATGAGCACGCCGCCGGGGACCAGTGCCTTGGAGACCGCGTCCAGGGTGTCCCAGGGCTTGAGCATGTCCAGGATGACCCGATCGACCTGTTCGCCGGAGTACTCCGCGACGTCGCCGAGGGTCAGTTCCCAGTTGTCCGGGCGTTCGCCGAAGAACTTCTCGACGTTGCGCACCGCGTGCTCGGCGTGATCCTCGCGGATCTCCCAGGAGATGACCTTGCCCTCGGGCCCGACCGCGCGCAGCAGCGAGCAGGTCAGCGCGCCCGAGCCCGCACCCGCCTCGAGCACCTTGGCGCCGGGGAAGACGTCGCCCTCGTGCACGATCTGCGCGGCGTCCTTGGGGTAGATGACCGCCGCGCCGCGCGGCATCGACAGCACGTAGTCGGTGAGCAGCGGCCGCAGCGCGAGGTAGGGCGTGTTCTTGGCCGAGGTGACCACGCAGCCTTCGTCGGCGCCGATCAGATCGTCGTGCGCGATCTCACCGGCGTGGGTGTGGAAGAAAGCGCCCTCCGCCAGAATCACCGTGAACTTGCGTCCCTTGGCGTCGGTCAGCTGCACCCGGTCACCGATCTGGAAAGGCCCGGTCCGTCTGGCCGTCATGAATCTCCGTCCTCATTGTTTCGCTGCGATTTTGCTGCCAAATCGGCATCGCACCTTGTCGGTGCCGGCGTTTAGCCTGCCAGGTATGTCGGTACCCGCTATCACTACCCCGGACTCGGCGGGCGAGACGCCACGCAAGCCCGCGCTGTCGCCTTCGCGCGCAATAGATTTCAAGCAGTGCCCGCTGAAGTATCGGTTACGGGCCATCGACCGGATCCCCGAGCCCCCGTCCCGCGCGGCGGTACGCGGCACGCTGGTGCACTCGGTCCTGGAGGATCTGTTCGCACTGCCCGCCGCCGAGCGCGATCAGGCGCACGCGGACGCGCTCGTCGCACCGGCCTGGCAGCGCATGCTGGAATCGCGCGCCGATACGGCGGGCCTGATTGCCGATGATGAACTGGAGGGCTTCTACGCGGAGGCGCGAGCCTTGGTCGCGGTCTACTTCCGCCTCGAGGACCCCACCGCTTTCACCCCGCAGTCCCTGGAAGCCTTCGTAGAGGCCGATCTGCCGGACGGCACTCCGCTGCGCGGATTCGTGGATCGCATCGACCGCGCGAGCGACGGCGGACTGCACGTCATCGACTATAAAACCGGCAAATCGCCCGCGCCGGATCATGAGATGCGCGCGCTGTTCCAGCTCAAGTTCTACGCCCTGGTTCTGTTGCGCACCTTCGGAACCGCGCCCACCGCCCTGCGGCTGATGTATCTGGCCGACGAGCAGACCCTCACCTACCAGCCCGAAGCCGAGGAGTTGCTGCGCTTCGAGCGCGTGGTGTCCGCGCTCTGGCTCGCCATCCAATCCGCCACCGCCTCAGGCGATTTCCCGCCCAGCAGGTCCTGGCTGTGCAAGTACTGCGATTTCAAGCCGCTGTGCCCCGAATTCGGCGGCAACCCACCGCCCTACCCGGCCGATCCGCAACCCCTGTCCGGCGGCCGCCAGGATCTGCCGATCCCGACCGTCGCGAACCACGCGATCCCGACCATCGCGAAGAACGCCGACGGAACACCGACGACGTAATCGCGCGCCGATTCCGGGGCGTCACAACCACTTACGGTCACTGCCCGGAACGGCGGACTCCCCCGCACACCACTCGCGCCCGCTGCAACATTGC